>NZ_JBQHSE010000003.1:0-189824 GCF_052066395.1 Bariatricus sp. HCP28S3_A4
TTTCTTCTAAATTCTGGAGTGTAAGTTTGTGGCATAATAATTCCTTCTTTCTTTGATAGATTGATTATATCTTATTAGCCACTACTGTTACAACGTTAGTATAGCACTTCATACCATAGCTCTAACAACATATTTGTTCCGATAGTCTAATCCAGATATTGTAAAGTCTGCCGTATATGTATTTCCGCTTTTCGTAGCTGTTGCACTCTTCCATGATCCATAAGAGCCATCAACTGTCTTATAATTATATTGTACTGACAGTGTATTACTCTTACTTCCAAATGAGCCATTAAAGAAATTACCGCTTATTGTCCCAGTAATAATTCCATCTGGTGATATATCTGCCTTAACGTTCGCTGTAGGTCTGATATAATCAACTAATGTTTTAACTAGTGTCTTCTTAAATGTATTACCTCTGCTATCTGTTACGGTAAAATCGAAAGACTCACTTTCTACATTGTTAAATTCACCACTAGATGAATTAATCGTATTACTTCCGTTTGTAATCTTATAACTGGATATTGTAGCACCTTTAAGGGCTGTTGCGGTCATATTTACTGCAATTGTATTGTATCCCTTAATGATCTTGTTTTCACTTCCAGTAAGTTCTAAACTTGTACTGTTCGTGTCTTTTGCTGTAGCCTCTATTGTAGGTGTAGCATTTACAATATTAAGTGTCTTTGTAAGCGTACTCCTATATGTTTGCCCATTTAATACAGTTTGCACAAAGAATATAACATTTCTGCTATTAGATGTAGTACAAGCATTTCTTAATACGTTTCTTTCTGCATCTGTAAGATTAAATGTATATGATGAAGATGTCTTACTGATATCTCTATAAGCAATATCATCTTTTGAACCGTCCAATGAGATACAAGCCTGCAAAGATGTAACTGTATTTCCTGCACCATTATTGTATGATATAGTTGGATTTTCCTCATCATTAAAGTTAGGAGCAGATGTAATTGTGGCTTGCCTTGGAATAGCTGTTAGCGTCATACTTCCACTTTTACTAGCAGAACCAGGCAAATAAGATGCACTTATGCTTGATACGCTAAAACTATAACTGATTGATTTTGTACCATCAGAATTATGTGGAATAGTAGCTGAACCGCTTTTAAGTGTTACGGTTGAACTGCCGTTATAACTCATAATATTCCCACTATAAGTTGTGCCGTTAAAGTTGATAGAGTATGTTACTGGCACATTATTGCTATAGTTCCAATCATACCCAGTTTTTACTGATGACAGTTTGAAATTAAAGGAAACGGAAGAAGTATTATTACTTGTACTTGTACTATTTTCGGTTACTGTTAATGTAAATGCATGATGCCCATTTGAACCATTACATGTAATTGTTTTAGTTTGTAAAGCCATGTCTATTTCTCCCCCCTTCCTAATTTCCTATCCAGAAGCAGCCGGTTCTGGTATCTGCATAATCTTCAAAACGTGAATTAGTGCCAACAATCAAATAAGTAGTAGCATGTAGATTTAATGCATCAACACCAATATTATTTGCTGTTAATACTGCTTCGTCATTTTTATACACTGTCATACCGTCCTCTGTTATCTGTGTTCTCATTTCACTGTTGGCTTTTTCAACAGTTAAACCATTATCGTTAAAAGTAAAACCAGTGTTCGTCTCAACTTTTGTTACTCCATTATCAAGCTCTGATTTTATCTCTAATTTAACTTCATCAGATGTCATTGTGGCTTCTACTTTTTCGGTTAATTTCTCTATATCACCATTAATGCCATCTATTGATTCCGATACATTTGTCTCGACCTTACTTACTGATGCTGATATACTTTCCGTATTAATTTCAAGTGCACTAATACGGTCTGTATTATCTTCTGTTTTACTTGCTACTAATGTAATCTCTCTATTTGCTTTATCGACTTTTGCATAAGTCTGTTTTAATGCTTCTCCTAATGAAGTAGGATTATCTTCCGTTTCATCCTCATTATCATCATAGCTAAATCTTGTACTTTCTGATAATGAGCCATTATATTCCAATGTATCATCTAATACATAAGAGTAGACAGTATCATTATTATGTTTAGTTAAGGAAATTTTATCGCCTATTTCAAGCAAATAGTTTCCTCTCCATTCGCATTCAAACTGATTTATTGTCAACCCACCTACAGCAGTAAGAGCATTATTAACTAAATCACCAATATCTTCCCTTAATTCCCAAAATGGATTATCTCTTACATATTGAGTAGAGCCAGTTTCTGTCATAGAAGCGGAAACATTATCACCTAATTCTGTCGCATGTGTAATAGTTGATAATCTTCTATTTGTTTTACTGTCCAATTCAAAATATTTATTCTTATCAATATCAAGTACAGCTTTCCCATCTTTATCCAATCTCTTAAATACAATTTTATTGCCTTTATTAACGTAATAAATCGTCTGGGTCGCTTCTGCTACAGCGTCTAATGCTTCTCTAATCGTTTCTGTACCGTCAAAATTAGCACCATCTGCATAAGATATATTAAATGAATTGTCACTGACATTAACGATGTCTACGCCCTTTGCTCCTATTAGTGTTGCACACGCTTCTGCAAACTCTTTAATTGTGTAGCTTGTTATGCTTAATTCACTTACAGTATGTTTGGAAGCTTTGTATATCAAATCATATGCTGTTATTGATAGTTCACCAGTTATTTCATCTCTGTGAACTTCTGATACATAAAAATTTGGATAAGGATATGTTGAACCATTTACATCAAAACCAATTTTAAAATAATTGGATGTAGTAACGGTTTTTGAATTATTAATATCAATCAATTTAATATTTGCTCTTTGACATACACCAAAACCAAAGAATTTACCTTCGCCCACTCTTTGAATATCATAGCTTTTTAAATCTTTCCGAAATACTGTTCCATATGTATTAGAACCTTCACCATACATAATAGTTAAACTCTTTATATTCCTAACGGAGGAATTAATAGAATCAGTATATTTCTTATCTGCACTAATCATATTATTCCCCCTATAGTTCAATAAACGTCAATGTCAGCGCATTATACATTACTTTATTTGATTGTATTGTATAATACTCTATTTTTGATTCTGGAAGAATACAATTAATGTTTTCTTCCAGTGCCTTTGTTTTTGGGTTACGAAAAGAGATAGAGACATTAAAGCTGATTGAATTAAGTAATGTATACATATCTTCATCATTTAATGGGATAATACCAACTTCAATTTCTCTTTTATTATTGATATAATCAACTACTGTATCTCCTGCCGCATTAGTTTGTGCATTGTAATTTGCAGAATCATTGACTTTTAACTCATTCACACATGAAGAATAATCAACATCACCAATTTTAAAATATGCCATGTTCTACCTCCTTTACGCTAATTTAAGTGGTAAATGTCCAGTTTGTTTTGTAAGTGAATTAATACTATCTACACTGATCTGTGCAAAAGTCTTTCCATCAACTTGTAAAACAATAGGAGTATTACCTTGCTTTGCATATAATCTTTCTGCAATTTTATCTAACCATTTTGTGTTCTTCTCTAGTGGGACAACTGCTTCTGCACCATCTTCGCCTATTCCTTGCAAACTTCCACCATAATTAAATAGTGTAGGTTTATCAAAGATACCGCCTAATTTATTCCATGAAATAGAGAATCTAGGCGCACTAGGTGGGTTTAATGAAAACTTGCCACTAATACCAATATGGGGCATTTTGATTTTAGGTAAGCTCCAGGAAAAATTAAAGAAGCTTCTCATCCTATCAATAGCAGATTTGACAGCATTCCTTGCTCCATTTATCTCCCCAGTAATTCCAGATTTGATTTCTGAAAACTTGGATTTGACATTAGACACCATTCCAGAAGCTTTTTCAATCGCACTTGATTTCATGTTATTAAATCCATCAGAGACAGCTTGTTTAGCTCCATTTATTTTGTCTGTAATTCCAAATTTGATGTCATTATATTTATTAACTACTGATTCTTTCATAGAGCTTACTTTATCTGTTGCCTTTGTTTTCATCTCTTCGAATTTACCAGTAACCTTACTTACTGCATCAGAAGTAAAGTTTGTAATCTTATTCCACGTATCTTTTGCTACTTTACTAATCGTGTCCCAATGCTTAACACATAGTACAATGATAGCTATTAATGCACCAATCGCCACTACTACCAGAGTAATCGGACTTGTAATAAATGCCATGACAGCACCAAACGCAGTACTAGCGGTTGTGGCTACTACTTCCGCTGCTGTTAAAGCGTAATAGCCTACTGCATTAGCTGCTAATGATGCTACGTTTGCCAATCCTCCTGCACTGGCAATCGCCTGAGCTACGTTATAAGCAATTAAAGCTGTTGTAACTGTTGCTACAGCAATTCCTACCATTGTTAATGCTGTCTGGTGTTGATTTGCCCACGCAACAGCTTCTTGTATCTTTGCATTAGCATCAGCTACAAATATCTTTAATGATTCGTAACCTTGGCTTGCTTTATCTACTGCACTTGACAACAGTTCCATCGCAGGAATAACCACATTCTGTAATACTGGTTCACCAATCTGAGCTTTAAACTGTCTCCACTTTTCGTTCAGATTAGCTTGTACATTTGCATACTCGCCCGCTTCTCTTTTGGCTTGTCCTACTGCACCAGATTGCGCCATCATGTTTTCAGCATATTCAAGTCTTGTTGCTTGTTTTGTAGCTTCATCCAGATTAGCCCATTCTTTTGTACTTCCGATCAATCCGCTCTGTACGGCAAACATTGCCATCTGAGTATCATTAGCAAACAATCCAATCGCTTCGCCACCTTCATATGATCCGTTGATAAAACTGTTTAGATGTCCAACAGACTCATCTAATGACATATCCCAGAATGCAGAAGCATCAGCCGCTAATGTAAGACCTCTAGTAGCATTTGTCGTAGCATCTTCCACCCCAAGTCCTAAACCTTTCCATTTAGCTGTCATAGAAGTCATAGAAGATGTAAGACGTGTTTCCGTTATCCCAGTTTCGTCTGACACCTTCCTTAATTTCTCAGTAGCTTGATCTGAATAATCTCCCATAATCTGACTAAATGCAGATTGTTCAGCCGCCACTGATGCCGAAGCGTTTACAATTTCTTTTGTAAAGCTTGCAATAGCTTTAACAGTAAATGCCGCCGCTACTGCCGTACCAATACCTTTTAGAGCGTCCTTTATTTTGCTAGAAGATTTAGTTGTTTCGTCCCCTACTTCTTTTACTTTCTTCTTAGCTTCATCTACGCCTTTTTTCAGTTTATCTAATTCAACTGATATTTTAATTTTCAGTTCTTCATTCATTCTTATTTGCACCTCCTTTAAATCTTTGGTTGAAGGACTGCGCAAATTGTTTGAATCTTAGTTCAGATAATTTCATCTTTTGCTGTCTCTTCTTCTCTTCTATTTCCTTAGAATCAAATAGAGCTGGATATACTTCACTTATATCTGGTATTGTATTATTAGAGTCATAAATCCTTGCAATGCTCCAACCGATTAAATCCGCAAGAATATAATCATAAGAAGCTCTTTCCTTTGCTTGTTCTTTTTGGACTCTCTTTTTACTTTCAATTAAACGTCCCAATTCAGCTAAAGTCATATCCCAGAAATCATGTTCTGATATTCCATAGTCAAGAGCATTATCCAACCATCTATATATACAATCTGAAAATAAAAAAGGAGACTCTTGTATAGAATCTCCTTCAATTAGTTTTTTTCAGAATTGTTTTCCTTGTCATTATCCATTAACCCAGATACCTTGAAGATATCTACAATAACTTGGATAAAGTCTGTTGCGCTGTGTCCATCAGCTAAATAATCATCGAAAATGTCAAAAGCATCATTTATCGTAATACCATGATTGTATTGAATTAATGAACAATATAATATATTTACCATTTCTGTCACTGTTGGGAATTTATCTCCATTGATGCCAAACACCAATAA
Organism: Bariatricus sp. HCP28S3_A4; assembly: GCF_052066395.1. Classification (NCBI taxonomy): domain Bacteria; kingdom Bacillati; phylum Bacillota; class Clostridia; order Lachnospirales; family Lachnospiraceae; genus Bariatricus; species Bariatricus sp. HCP28S3_A4. The sequence continues at coordinate 5,952 of NZ_JBQHSE010000003.1, forward strand.
AGGATTTGTCCCTAACTGTTTTTCAAGTGCAACAATATTCCTTGTGTTTAATCTTAATTTATATGTTTTATTTCCTGCTTCAAAATCAACGTACATCATTTTTATTTATCTCCTTTTATTTTAATTATAGTAAAGGGAGAGAAAAGGAGATTATACTCTCCCTCTACTCCCATATGGGTTTATGACCAAATCATTTCAGAATCTGGTTTAATTGATAACGTATAAGTAAGTGCGCTGTTTACACCTACACCGTCAAGTTTAACTGAGCATGTCCCTGTGAAAGAACAATTAGAACCATCTGGAAGAGATACTTTCCAGTTCTCAGAGCCATCTACACTATTAAGTGTAGTAAACTGTGTCTTCTCATATAAAAATTTAAAGGCTAAACTATCACCATAGTTTTTAATTCCATCTGTATATTTATGAGCACCGTCTTTAAGACAAGTAATCTCAATAGCTTCTGTATCACCGCCTAAATCTGGAATCTCTTGTAAATTTGTCAGTTCAACTTCGTCTTTAAAAAGTGCAATTCCTTTTGAAATAACTGCCATCTTTTATTCCTCCTTATTATATTCTTCTAATACCAGTGCCTCATATAACATAACTTTCTGAATCATTGCAGACTCTGGATCATGCAATTCGTTTGCACTGGTTCTTGTAAATCCTAATTCACGCAATACTTTATCAACTTGTACTGCATATTTTTGAATTGCTCCAATATCGTTTCCCCATACTTTTACTTGATAAATGATTCTACTATAGCCTATTGTATTTCCTTTTTCGTCATCTATATTGTCAAATTCTATATAGCTGATGCAAGGTGTAGCAATACCACTATGTAGTGACATTTCATAGTAAGTGGGTAACACTCCTTTGAGAGCATTTACTAAATCCGCGTGATAATTAATCATTTAATAATGCCCCCTTTACCATATTAATAATCTTCTTTTTATTCTCCTTTAATGCAGGACGCAAATAAGGCTGTGGTTTCTGTCCACTTGTTGTATGCCATTCTCCGTTATCATCTTTATACTTCCATGGAACATCTTTTCTACCGCCTTTCTCAGCAAATAGACCAGTACCAAATTCAATGTATGGAGCGTATTCTAAAGGAGTAAAAATTGTTCCTTCAATTTCTGTACCTTTATTTTCAACTTTGCTTTCAATGCTACGTCTTAATGCTCCCGTGCCTTTTGGTGCTTTCCTTTTTGCAGATGCTTCTACAAGAGCGCATGACTTTTCAACTGCGTTTTCTATACCTTCTGCATTTGCTAATTTTTCCAAATCAGCTAATATTTTATCCATCCCTTCAATCTCAACAGACATAACAGTTACATCCTTTCCATGAACACTTGTTTATATCTGCCTTTGGGATTGACATAAACGACCTTTAATCTTTCGTCATTATATTGGATAACATAATTATCATCAACTGAATCTTGCGTCAATCCAATATAACTACAATTTGAATAATTAATATTATCTTGAATGCTCTGTGAAGTAATATTGATATTCATTTTAATCTGACCTTGCTTTTCCGATAGCTTTGGCTGTCCGTATGAGTCTAAATCTCTATAAGTGAAATAATCATACTTTCTCATATCTGCATTTATCATATTAAATAACCTTTATCTTTCTCTTGCGTTTGAGAACTGCCATAATATCATTGGGATATCCATTCACATAACTTTCGCTTACTCCGCTATAAGATTGAGATGACAATCCTTCTGTATTAAGTCTATTAAGTTTAATAATTGCAATTCGATAAGCAATCATCTCTAATTCTTCGTCAAGTTCTCTTCCGCAATAACCTTCGATTTCTGCAATAGCCATCTTCAAGCAAAGAGAGATTTGAGCATTCGTGTAGTTATCTGCGCTATCACCTAATAAATCAAGTAATTCTTCTAACATAATTCCATCTCCTTGCCCTTTATCAATACTCTATTTCATAATACATAATTAGGGATGCCCATTTCGGACACCCCTTTACAATACATTATACTATGCAGATTTAGATACCTTACAAATCTTTGTAGCGTCTACCATAGCCACAATATAAGCTGTTCTAAGATATACACTATTCTTTCTCTTGTCAGCATCTCTGTCCTGCTCAACTTCGACATCTTTCTTCATAAAGAGTTTGATTGCTTCTTTAGTCATTACAAATGCTTCTGTAGTAAGAGCTTTTGTAGCAATAACTGGAATACCACAGATAGTTCCTACTTGACCATTGTAGATAACTTCTCCCATTCTAGCACTCTTGTAATCTGCATCTTTTCTAAGTGCTGCTTTCCATGCATTAGGAATTACAATAAAGATGCCAGACTCATTCTCTACATTAAGAGCAGAAATTGCATCAACAATTACATCATATCCGATTGCTGTAGCAAATGTTACTCCTAGAGTGGCTTTCTTAGCTTCTGTAATGAAATCAGAGGTCATTTTATTAACCATAACCTGATTAGCACCTTTGAGCATGTTATCAACAATAGTGTTGTCCTTCATAAAATCTTCATCAAGATAATCAAATGCCTGCTGTACCATTTTAACGGTATAGTCAGTTCCTTTGTAAGCGATAGAACCTCTTTTACTTGCTGTGTTACCTACACCAGCCGCAAGCTCTTCCGCTTCACCAGTGTATGTATAAACATTAATCGTCTTTGTCATACCTACGTTCTGTGCAAGTGAATTGTCTACTGTCATAAGGTTCCTTGTATTTACACTCGTTGTAAGTAAGTCCTTTGCTTTTGCTTCTAAAACTTTATTTGCGTATACCGTATTTGCCATAATTTAATACCTCCCTAATTAATTAAAAAATTTATTATATGCTTCTGGGTTTTTCTCCATAAGCTCACTGATCTGTGCTAAGCTCATCTTCTTAGCATCTTCTTTTGTAAGCTCACCAGAAGGCATTATATCTTTACCTTTCGGCGTTGTGCCTGCTAATCTCTTTTCAACTTCTGCTTTAACGGCAGATTTAAATAATTTATCGAGTTTATCAATGTTAGCTTGTGACGTCTCGATATCATCATTAATTGCAATAATATCTGCAAACTCTGCACTAAGTCCTCTTGATGATAGAACTGATTTAAGTTCACTTCTATTTCTTTCAATCTGGAACTGTGCTAACTGTTCTTCCAACTCTGCAATTCGGTTGTCTTTTTCAGCTTTTGCTCTTTCGTCACCATCTAATTTAGATAGACTTAACTGCTTTTCATATTTCTTCTGTTGAGTCTTTAGAGCTTGCTGTACTCTACGATCTGACTCTTTTTGGAGAAGTGCTAAAACTTCATCCTGCGTATATGTTTTAACTTCTTCCTGCTCAATTTCTTGTTCGTCTGTAATTACACTAGTGTCTTTAATATCTTCCATGTTTTTACCTCCTTAGTTTGATTAATCATATAATCACCCTATTAATCAATTAGTTACTTGTTTAATGTCTAGTCCCTTTAAGACAATTGTTTATATTTTTATTCCACAACTGGAATAATCACACATCTTCAATTTGGGTGCATCGGCACAGCGTTTACACCTGCTTGCATCTCGCTAAAGTAAAACCTTTTTCCATCTAAAGAAGCACAACTGGCAGAATGATGTTTACATGTCCTCTCATCTGTATCAGCTAAAAACTCATACTGTGATAGTCCATAATCTTCATATCTCTGTCTTGCTGCTTCTGTCTCTATATGTGCTAATTCAGTTCTTACCAATGCATTAGCTTGACTTCTGGAAACCTTAAATCTGTGCATTAGTAAGTCTCTTAATTGCGTAGTCTTTTTACCATTTATTACACAATTAATCATATTGTCATTTAATGTCTCTACTAAATGATTGACATTCTTCCACACCCTGTCAGAGAACGTCTTTCCATCAGCTAACCAAACATCATTAATCATCACTCTCGCACCAGAAGTAGAGATAGTGTTAAATGTAGCACCAGAAGGAAGTGAAATAGACTCATATACATTTATCCATTCCTTTTCAAATTCCTTACTAAGTAATGCTATCTCTTTATCTCCTAGCTTCTGGGCTTCTTTTTTTAACTGGCTTTGCATCTGCCAGTATTTGTCTAGCTTGTACAAATCAGCAGGAGTAGGTTCTTTCCCTTCTGCTATTGTAGCCATTAACTTATTATAAGTGGACTCAAATTCACCTACTACATTTACCATAGCTGTTTTATAATACTTGGTTAGCTGTTTATTGATCTCTTTCTCTGTTTTGTTCGTAATTGCTCTTTGCGTCTTTACTTGACGTTCTGCCCAGTAATTATTACTCATCTTCCATCACATCCTCCGTAGAACCAAAATCATACATAGCGATATTTTCTTCTTTTTGCTTCTGTACCGCTTCTAACTCTGATTCTACGTCTTTAACAAATGGGATTTGTGAGAGTAATGTTGCATCTGAAACAATTCCTTTTAATGAATTGACCATCTGAATAACTTCCGTAAGATTAATTGGAAGATTCCTTACAAAGTTTATATTAATATCACGCCATACAGCGTCACTTGCTTTAAGATTGAGAACATTACAGATAAGCTCTATTCTTCGCTGTATTGCATTTGTGAACCTAGCTACAATGCTAGATGCTACATTTTCAAATCCAACTAGCTTATATGCTAATGCTGTGCCAGATTGTGCCAAGAATGTTTCATCTGCCATGTCTGGACAAGCTGTTACTTTAAAGATATTCTTCTTTATATTATCAAGCATATTTACAATCTGTGTGTCAGTCGCATTCTTTGTCAGCCATTCAGCATTTGCACCCTCTGGAAGAACGAGAACACGATTCTCTTTCATTCTTGCAATATCTTCTGTATCTGCATCTGTACCAGTTAAAATTAAATAAGCATCAACCCAGGCTGAAAAATCATCAATCTCTGAACTCTGTAATTCGTTATAAGCGTCATTTAAACTCATAATACAATTGAAGATATTCTCTTCTGTATTACTAAGGTAAAACACGCTCACAGGAACATCACCAAAATGATGTAATCTTTCTTCTACAAACTCTAATGCTCCATTAATGCCATGAGCCTTAAATACCTTTGCCGTACTTTTATCATATACTGTAATATACACTAAGTCTGAATCATCGAAACTATCAGCTTTGTACCATCTGACAAAATATAATAGCTTCGAATCAAGAGAGTTATCATAGATCGCAAATGAATTAAGTGGATTAACGCGCGAATATCTTATTTGTGCATATTCATCAATCCAGAACAATTCATAAGCTACACCATAAACAAGCGCATCTTCACAGATATTGATATCTTCACTATTTGAATCATTATAGTTAATGACACTCTGAACATCATCAATATTCTGATTGCTTGTATAAGAAACTGGCTTTCCTACAATATATCCTTTGTATGTATCTGCAATAATTTTACAATAATTCGTTACAATATGATTGCATGCCTTGGTAGTATCAGAATATGATTTGTTTAAGATATCATGTTTGCCATTGTAATAGTTTTCCCATCTTTGCAATTTAGGCTGTACATTCATAACAAATCTATTGATAATCTTCTGCAATACATCTGTTGTAAGCTCTGTATCTCCATCTAAATAAATCATTAAGCACCTCCTACCAGAAACAAAGTACTCCATCATCATCTACATATGGGAGCGCACTCTTTGTTACTAAATTACCGCTTGCGTCTGTTACAACGTTCTGATTAGCTGTATATCCAGTAAGATTAGCTTTATTGTTTACGTTTGTTTCAATCGTCTTAATCTTATCTCCTACAGTTTTTGCATTAGCTGCCTTTGTACTGGAAGTTAATGTGTTATCTAACTGTAATAAATCTGGTTTATTTGTAAGAGAATTATAATCACCGTTAAACTCGCTTTTATTATCCCAACTTGAAATCTTAGCTTCTGTGACCTTGTCCAATGCGCTTTTATTTGCATGTGTATGAGCTTTATTTACAGCATCGTCATATGAAGCTTTATTATCAATAGAGATTGCTTCTACATCATCTGCATTAAGTACAACTTCGCCAGTTTGTCCATTGACGCTAACTGCTACTGGGTGTGACTCAAAATACTCTTCTACATCTTTTTTAAAGCCTGCTGTTTCAATCTCAATAAGTCTCTTTTCAAGCTTTCTGTATGTCAATACTTCTGTCTCTTCATACACATAATCAGACGGTTTCTTACGTTCAATAATTTTAATGGTGTCATAGTAACGTGTATTATCACCATCTGATGCATATACCTTAATATCCCATGATTCTGTTAATAGCGTATTTGGAACATCAACTAATCTCAATCCATCTTTCTCATACACTTCGCACATCAACGCAATATCATCTGTACGGTTGCAAAAATGCACTTCCTTAATATTCTCATCTTCTATAATTAATTTTCTATTTTTGTCCCACTGATAAAATACTTTATTATCATCTAAAATCTTAAACATATTTCCTCCTATAAGCCCAATAATGATTTATCAAGCGTTCTTAATTTCTTATTCGTATAAATATCACTATAGCCATACCGACAAGCGTCTATAGCATGACTCCATTCGTGTGTTGTGTTTTCTGTCCATTCTCCGGTTTGTTTGCTTTTTATGTAAGAAAAATTCTCCAATTCTGCAATAAAGTGAATACACCTTGGATGAACTATAATCAGATTATCTTGTAAAAACATTAGTCCTGCTTTTACACTGTCTTTACCTTTCGCACAACCTACCGCGTTGATACCTTCATTCTTAAAATATTGAATGCTTCTAGGTTCAGCTGCATCAACATAGATTTTGCTTTTCTGTAGGTTCATGTTCCTAATTGCATCTGCCAATTCTGATAACTGACATCCACTTTTATAAAACTCATTAAATACATAAATCGTCTTATTCTGTCTGTCATAAAGCGTTTCAATGATTGCACTTTTGTCAATCCATCCTAAGTCCATTCCTACTCTATGCTCTAGTCCTTGTGATGATAATTCCATAGGATCAAATATTTCTTCCTTCCAGTTCTGTATAACTAAACCTTCCGCATCAATGCCCCAGATGCCATCACAGAACACACGTGCCTTTGCAGGATTCCTTACATATAATTCTTCTAATTCATGTACATACTCATCATCAAGAAAAGGATTGTCTTTATATGTAGAATGTACATATATAAATGATTCTGGTGGATTTACTTCACAGAAATCATATAGCCAGTGATTCTTTGAGATCGGGTTAAATGCTATTATCATTTGTTTATTAGCTGTATTTCCCCTCAAGCGCAAATTAAGCTGTTCCACAATAGGTTTAGGAACTTCATACGCTTCTTCAATGAAGATTGTTCCTATTGCATTTAGTGATAACAGCTTAGTCTCTTCGTCAAGTCCCATAAAGATAATCTCGCTACCATTAGGGAACTTAATATTAAAATCACTTTCTCTTACCTTTACAAATTCTGTAAGTTTCCACTTCGAAATCACATCTTTAAACAATGAAAAACAAGTATTCCTGATTGTAGAAGCTGTTCTCCTGCATACTAGAATCTTTATCTTTTCATTTAAACATCTTAAAATAAGTTTTTGAGTAATGAAATAGCTTTTAGCACTACCCGCACTACCCATATACACTTCCCATCTGTGGGAATAATCAAACAGCAGAGGATAGAACTTAGGCACAAATAAATTCTTTTTGAGTTTTAAGTTTATCTCTGCCATTTATTCACCTATTCTTCTATACCAACATTAATAGTTGTATCTTTAACTTCTAATTTATCTGTAGCTTTATAACCACAATAGTCCAATAAATATTCAATTGCTTTCTGGTTACACTTTTTGGCATTTTCTTTCAATTTTGCAATAGCCAACTTCTCTAAACTGAGAAATCTTTCATGACACAAAGAATGCTCATATTCCTTATAATCTTCGCGTTTTACCCATCTTGAAATAGTAGACTCATGCACTCCTAACATAGCTCCTACCTCTCTGCAAGTTAACTCTGGATTATTAACAAAAATCTCTGCACATTCTTTCATCTTAGGAGTTAATCTCATATTTAATCATCCCCCTTATCTGTATCATTATCTATATCAATTCTATTGTTTTCATTTTCAAGATTTTGTCGAATAGCTTCCGACATATTTTCAATTATCTTCTCTACTCTACAAATCTTTTCCAATATCTCATCAAGCATTAAATCTCTTTGCTTTTCTCTCTCAAATTTACTTTCGCATTCGTATAATTTTCTCATCATTAATTTCCTCACTTTCTATGTATTTACTTTTTAGAAGGGGAGACAATATATCTCCCCTAGCATTAACTAATTACCAAACTTCTAAAAAAATATGTTTTAAATTAAAAAAATCAACCAATTATCAAAATATGTTTTGTTTTTGCAAATTTGTTTTTGCTATTTCATATTAAATTGTAATTAAATAGGTTTAAAATAAAATAAATTGAATTATACTTGCGTCATTGAATTGTAAAGTTGTTAATAGTTGAATTGATTCAACTATTATAAAATTAAAAAATATAATATAATTAATGGTATTTTATCTTGTGTTTACTAGTTACTTAAAAATAATTAATGGTGTTTTATACTTTAATGAATCATAATTAATAAGTTACTAACAACAATAGAACAATACGATTAAAAGTGATCAGTTTTTAATCTGTCAATGTATGCGCATTACATCAACTAAGGAACATCTGCGCAAATGTCCCATTTATTCTACTTGTTGTAATTATATATAAATAATAAGTAGTTCGAAGAACTGCTTATTAAATATATCTTTTATTTAACTCACCACGATTTCGTTGTCAGTTCCAAATGGTTTATGACTAGGAAATTTTTCGCTGTCCTCAATGGGGATACCCAAAATGGGGCTAGTCGATAAAGGTACACGCCGTTTTACAGTACACCCTAACTTAATCAAGGTGTGTTGAAGTTTAACATACCCTTAACCACCTTACACAAAATCTGTGTAACCCTGTCAGTTACCGACACCCTTTACAAGGTACAGATTTAAATTCACCTATAATAGGCATATCCAATATTTCATCAATAGAAAAATCATTCTCTAAATCAATTACATCTCCCCAAACGTCTTCGTAAGAATCTGACATAATATCATCAATTTCACTTGTATCTGCATTAATATCAAAATCAATGTTTAATTCTTCTACAGATGAATTACTGTCTAAATACTTAAATAGTAGTTTCTCAATTTTCTTGATATCATTCTTATCTGATAAATCTGTATATTTATAAACCCTATCATAAACATTACCGTTTTTATCTTTCAGCTTGATATGTTTATTAAATATTTCTTTCTTCGCTTTAGCACGAATAATATTAGTGACTTCTGTTGCAAGAACACTAACATTACCTTTATCAAAATCAATATCATTAATCATTACAACTGGGAAATAATTGATAAGTGGATTTGCATCACTAATTCCAGAACATGTATAACCATATGTATCTTCAATAATAGCATTGATTGTATTAATAGAATCTTTATCATTCATAAGCGTGTCTATTTTGCGATTATCAAATTCAATCTTATAATCACGATTGCCATAGATAATCATTAATAACTGTCTGCCCTTCATCTTATTACTTAACCGATATTTATCATTCATTTTATTACAAATATCAGTTTCCACCTCTTTTATCTTATCATTTAATTCATTAAGAGAAATAAATCCAGGTCTTTTTTTGCCAAGTTCATAAATAAACTTATAGCCACAGTTATAAATACATTCATGGTCTTTTTCTATACGCTCTAATGATTTAAGGAATATTCTTTTAAGGATTGACTTCGCAGAAGAGATATAATCTTTAAACAATTCTGCATTCCTTATACCATAATCAGCGCAGAAAGCTTCAATCTCATCCATATCCTTATAAATGATATTGCCAGTAAAGTTGTCAATTAAATCAAGTTTGTCACTGTACCAATCAGAAAAAGAATAATATTCGTCTAAATCAGAATCAACAAGTATAGCCTTTAAGAGCTTAATCATTGGAGTGATATTCTTATTGTTATTCCCACCTTTATTATTAGCTCTACTAGGTTCAACTGGTTCTCTTAACATCTTTGTGAATATGTATGACTTCTTTGGTTTATGTGTTTTCTTATTCTCTGGATGATAATACTCAAAGCATGATTCCAGTTCTTTGACAATTGCTATATGTGTATTACCTTTTGCATATTTCCATTCAAGTGCTTCACAAGCATTTTTTATTGTATATTCTTTGTTTAGTTCTATCATTATTAGTTCTATCCTTTCAGTTAATCTTCTTTTTTGTTTGCGTAGTAATCATCAATATCTTCATATTTGAATACCCAAAAGAATTTCTGACTTTTTGCTGTAAATCCAGTTTCAATACAGCGATAACCTAGTTGAATAAGCTCATTAGCTCTTTTAACTGAATAAATGTACTTCTTTCCTCTTTGTGTGTAATTACTATTGTTCATTGTTCTAACTCCTTTACTTATGTATTTTTTGTTTGTTATTTATTTATTCTCCTAATGGAGTAATAACCTTTTTGAATTTTAAGAGATACATATTTATTTTTGCACTTTTTCGCTAAGGCTCAAAAGATGCAAATTTATAACTTTTAACTTACTTTCCAAAAGTGTACAATTAAAACACACATAATAATAAAGTTATTAATTAATATGTATTTTTTAAATGTTAACTTTTGGAATATGGATATAATTGATACATGTTCTTCAATATGTAATTAATATGTCAAATGTTATAAGTCTCTTGGTGGGCTTGTCCCAACAAGAGAAATCAATATGTATTCTTTAAACAAATATTTTCTTCCTATTAATATTCTCTTCCTGCTTAATTCTTTTCATCAAAAAAGGAGCACCTACTTAGTTAGTAGACACTCCTTCTTAGAGAGAAATAAACAATGAGATGAAAATATTCTATTTCAATTTATCTTCCAGACCTTCTGTATTCTTAAATACGAATAAACTTCTTTTTCTATCTGGATCATTTTTATCTGGTTTAATATCAATGATAGTAAATCTTCCATCTTTTAACAATTCTCTTGCTTTACTAGCAGTAAAGATTGTAATTGCTTCTTTATTCATAATATATCCTTTCTGTGTCTTGTCTAATCATTCTTTCATTTGGAGGAGGACGGGGGACTCGAACCCCCTTGTTTTCCTATATATGTCTTTTAAAATAATGAAAAAATGAGGATTATGTTAATAGACGTTTAGTCTATTATCTATGTAGTAGATGATTCTATTACATGGATAATAAACTAAGCTTTGTTTTCTTATCTTTCCATTACTGTATATATAAAGGTAATAAAATGCTTATAAATGGCGTAAAATCAAGGAAAACTAAGATTTTCTATTTCGTGACGTTTCTATCTGTATATATCTATACATAATAAGAAAAATAGTAACAAAGCCTTGAAACCTAGTAAAATCAATGCTTTCCGCTATTTTCTAAAAAAAATTTTTTCGATTTTTCTTCTCTTTCCATTACTGTATATATACGAAGCATAAAATGCTATTTTACCCTTATAAATCATAGGAAAATCAATGATTTAAAAATGTCTTAATCATTTTTCTAAATCAAACATATGTTATTTCTTTCCATATCTGATATATACGAAGCATAAAATGCCACTTTGACCTTATAAAATATAGGAAAATCAAGGTTTTTGCTCGGTGGTACATGTGATTTCTATTTCGCTACACGTTTTATTTCTATATATCTATACATAATAAGAAAAACGGGCGTACCACCTTGAAACTTAGTAAAATCAATGGTTTTAGCGTTTTTAAGAAACTTCACACTTTGATTTTCTTTTCTTTCCATATCTGATATATACGAAGCAAAAAATGCTTATAAATACATTAAATACAAGGGAAAAGTGGGATTTTCTATTTTATGACGTTTTATCTGTATATATCTATACATAATAAGAAAAACGGGATGGGTATTCTGTAACCCTTGAAAATACTAGAAAAATCAAGGTTTTTAAAATGTCTAGTAACCATTTGGCTTTTATAACATATTTCTTTTTTACTCATTACTGTATATATAAAGGGAATAAAATGCCACTTTGACCTTATAAAATATAGGAAAATCAAGGTTTTTGCTCGGTGGTACATGTGATTTCTATTTCGCTACACGTTTTATTTCTATATATCTATACATAATAAGAAAAACGGGCGTACCACCTTGAAACTTAGTAAAATCAATGGTTTTAGCGTTTTTAAGAAACTTCACACTTTGATTTTCTTTTCTTTCCATATCTGATATATACGAAGCAAAAAATGCTTATAAATACATTAAATACAAGGGAAAAGTGGGATTTTCTATTTTATGACGTTTTATCTGTATATATCTATACATAATAAGAAAAACGGGATGGGTATTCTGTAACCCTTGAAAATACTAGAAAAATCAAGGTTTTTAAAATGTCTAGTAACCATTTGGCTTTTATAACATATTTCTTTTTTACTCATTACTGTATATATAAAGGGAATAAAATGCCACTTTATCCTTGTAAATCATAAGGAAATCAATAGTTTTAGCTTTTATTCCATGATGATTTCTAAAACTAGACATTACTCTCTATCATATTAGGAAAATCTCAATATTCCTTGTAGACCTTGAAAACACTGTATTTACAAGGGGTTCAGAAAGCTAACATAATTTTTATTGTGTCCACAAAACTACCCTCTCCTATGTAGAATTAATTTGTTCCTAAAGATTAGGTCTTTATAAAGCCTAAAACGCCGAATTATTAAAAAATAATGCAAACCCTCTCCTATGTAACTTTAAATTGGCTTTCATATGAGTAATCTAATAGATATTAAATTTGCGAATTAACCTTATTTTTTGTAAAGGTACTTCTCCATAGTAGCTTGAAAAACTTTCGACCGCTACGAATGGGTTATTTGGTTAATTTTTGAAAATCGTAGCCCACGAATTGTGGACTATTTTTTTGTTTAGGATAAGTGGAATTTTATTTTTGTTTCCTATATAGACACAAAACTTAATGCGTTATTTACGAATTATTTTATTTTTAAGTTTTTATTTTAATCCGTAAATAACAGTTGAATTTTTTATATTAGGATAATTCTACCTTTCCTATATACCATTCAAAGAAAACGTAATATTTTTAAAATATATGCTTATATGCCAGTAAAATCAAGGGTTTTGAGAATTGTCGCTAACTAAGAAAAATTAGGTTTCTATTGATTTATAATATGAGAAGTCTAAAAATAATTCTTCCTATACTTAGTCATTTGTGCGATATGTTTGTTTCTCTTATTGACACAAAACTTAGTCCATTATAAATGGGTTATTTTATTTTTAAGTTTTTATTTTAATCCATAAATAATGGACTATTTTTTAACAGCTCAACTTGGTTGAATTTTTCGATTTTGATACATTTTTCTATTGTGTTCTTTACGTTCTAGTTTAAAACATTCGTCACAACGTATGCGTTTACTTGAAATATCAACCTCAAACCACTCGCCACAATCAATACACTGAATAACTTTGGTTTTATTTACACTAATATTCTTCTCCAAATTGTTTACGATATAAAAGGGAGTAAATTAATACTCCCTTAGATGAGATCATTCGTTTAAAAATGCTAATATCTCTTCATATGACTTGTTACTGCTTTTAATTAATGATATCAATTCTTCTTTGCGCTGTTCATCTCTTTTAGTTTCTAACTCTTTTAATGTAGCGCAGGCAGCTTCATATTTTTCCTTGTAATTCTGTACATCTTCCTTCGCTTTTAAGATTTTGTCCTCCAATGCTTCTTTACTGGATTTGCGTGTCCTTGTTGCCATAAGCTTACCTCCATGTGAATTTATTTCTTACCTTAATTATACAGTTTGCCAGATATATTTCAATTACTTCTTTTTCATTTTAATGGACTCGAATTTGAATTTACGCAATATGTTAAACTCTTCAATATCTTTTGAGACATCTGTAGTTAATAAGTTAAGATAGTTCTGTGTGATCTCCAAACTGCTATGCCCTAATATTTTTTGAAGAGTTACTACATTACCTCCCATTAATATGAACTGTTTGGCAAATGTATGTCTAAATCGGTGTATGCCAGTTCGTTCTACACCACGTTTCTTATTGTATTCATACATGGAGTGGTATATTGTACTCTTAACTAGTTTATCGCCATACTCATTACAAAATAAATAATCTTCATTATCCTCTGATTGTCTGTATTTTAGATATTCCTGCAAAATTTTCTTTATATCCTTGTTTAATGGTATGATGAGTGGTTTACGATTTTTCGTTACATTTACATGCACAACATCATTGTCAAAGTCAAGGTCACAAATCCTTATATTTATTATGCTGTTCTGTCTTACTCCCGTAGAGAGCAAAAAGTTTACCATAACCCAACATTTGTATTCTGTGAAACTGCACTTGTTGATATTGGGTTTTTTTAACAGTTTCATCAACTCTTCATTTGTATATGTTTCTGTGGGTGATTTGTCTGCTTTTGGTAAACTAAGCTCCATATTCGGAATCCATTTTTGTTTCATGAAAAATCTCAAAATAGTTTTGAAGTCTCTACCATATGTATAGATAGAGACTCCGTTTAAGTTTGCTTTCTTGTGTAAGGCTATTTTGTATGCGTCCCATGTATCTTCACAGATATTTTCTAAAAGAGTGTCAGGAGGAACATATTTGTATATCTGTTTCACACTGTCACTATAATGTCTGATAGTGCCTGGACGAAGGTTTCTAGCTTCACAATTCAACATGAACTCTGCAATGCCATCTGCAAGAGTCATTTTGTTTTCTATATGCATAGTCAATCTACGTGTCATATCTTAGTCCTCAGATTTGTATGTATGTATGTTACTATTTATTACTTCTATCTATTGACGCGCCAACATCAATAAATATGTTAGTAGCCAGAATTAGAACTGTATATTCTGACCGTTTCTACCGTGTTATATATACATAACCCTCCTATTGATGCTTCTTCATATGCTTAGAATCATCTACCCATTTTACAGTACCGCCTTTAAATTTAATCTCAGGCTGATAAATTACTGAACGCCCTATCTGAGTAACGACACCATTTTTAGTCACTACTGCAAACTCTACCATTTGTTTTTTCATGATATTCACCTCCATTCTACAGATTGAACACGTCATATGACGTGAGCCTATATTTTAAGGTGAAAAAAAATAGACACGTCACAGAGCTTTTTGTTCTTATGACGTGTCTAATATTATATTTTATGAAATTGTGCTAAAACCGCTTAAAAACGCCCTTCCTTCTTAGCTTCTTCGATAGAAACTGCAACTGCTACCGTCATACCAACCATCGGGTTATTTCCCGCACCGATAAGTCCCATCATTTCTACATGAGCCGGTACGGAAGAAGATCCTGCGAACTGTGCGTCAGAGTGCATACGTCCGAGTGTATCCGTCATACCATAGGAAGCCGGTCCTGCTGCCATGTTGTCCGGGTGAAGGGTACGTCCTGTACCGCCGCCTGAAGCAACTGAGAAGTATTTCTTGCCCTGTTCGATACATTCTTTCTTGTATGTACCTGCAACCGGATGCTGGAAACGTGTCGGGTTTGTAGAGTTACCTGTGATAGAAACGTCTACGCCTTCTTTGTGCATGATTGCAACACCTTCACGTACATCGTTTGCTCCGTAGCAGTTTACTTTAGAACGAAGTCCGTCAGAGTAAGCGATTCTCTGAACTTCTTTCAGTTCTCCTGTATAATAATCGTATTCTGTCTGAACGTATGTGAATCCGTTAATTCTGGAAATGATCTTTGCAGCGTCTTTTCCGAGACCGTTCAGGATAACACGAAGCGGTTTTTTACGAACTTTGTTTGCTTTTTCAGCGATACCGATTGCGCCTTCAGCTGCTGCGAATGATTCATGACCAGCAAGGAATGCGAAGCAGTCTGTATCTTCTTCCAGAAGCATCTTTCCAAGGTTACCGTGTCCAAGACCTACTTTTCTCTGGTCTGCTACAGAACCCGGGATGCAGAAAGCCTGAAGGCCTTCACCGATTGCTGCTGCAGCTTCTGCTGCTGTGTCAACATTTTTCTTAATTGCGATTGCTGCACCTGTGATATATGCCCAGCATGCATTTTCAAAACAGATCGGCTGAATAGCCTTAACCTGATTATAAACATCAAGTCCGGCATCCTTTGTAATCTTTTCTGCTTCTTCCAAAGAAGCAATGCCATAGCTGTTTAATACTTCATTGATTTTATCAATTCTTCTTTCATATGATTCAAATAAAGCCATTTACTTGTCCTCCTGATTTATTTTAAGTTACCTGATATGTACAAGCGGCACCAATTCTTAAGGCGACACTAATGATTAAGCTTTACGTGGGTCGATGATCTTAACAGCGTCAGCTACACGACCATACTGTCCCTGAGCTTTCTCCCATGCTACGTTTGGTTCGTCTCCGCCTTTGATGAAATCTGTGAATTTGCCAAGGCTTACGAATTTGTAACCGATGATCTCATCATGCTCGTCCAGTGCGATACCTGTAACATATCCTTCTGCCATTTCAAGATAACGAGGACCTTTTGCAAGTGTTCCATACATTGTACCAACCTGAGAACGAAGTCCTTTACCAAGGTCTTCCAGACCTGCGCCGATCGGAAGTCCGTCTTCAGAGAATGCACTCTGAGTTCTTCCGTAAACGATCTGTAAGAATAACTCTCTCATTGCTGTATTGATAGCATCACATACAAGGTCTGTATTCAGTGCTTCCAGAATTGTCTTGCCCGGAAGAATTTCAGATGCCATAGCTGCGGAATGAGTCATTCCTGAACATCCGATCGTCTCAACCAGTGCTTCCTGGATAATACCATCTTTAACATTCAAAGTTAGTTTGCATGCTCCCTGCTGCGGTGCACACCAGCCAATTCCGTGTGTCAGACCAGAAATATCCTTTACTTCTTTTGCTTTAACCCATTTCGCTTCTTCCGGAATCGGAGCCGGTCCGTGATTTGCACCCTGAGCTACCGGACACATCATTTCTACTTCATGTGAATAAATCATGTTAAAACTCCTTTCAAATGTAAATGATTTCTTCCTATAGTGTGTTTGACATATTTTTAACACCCCATATATGTCTTTATTTTCGCATAATTTTCGACATTCGTCAATCATTAGTTTGTACAAAGATTCCAAAAATCACTGTCTGTTTTGTAGGCTTTTATCTCCTCCATTGTAAATGGTGCGGTGATCCAGCCACGCTCTTCCTTCTGCTGTTCATCATCCCGATAATGATAGGTCATACCGATTTCAATACCGTCCTTGTCTACGAAGAAATTGTCATAATAACGGTTATCAAGGATCTCTCCGCTCAGGATTTTCCGATACTGTGACGTCTTCAGCGCATCTACTACGATCGAATTCGGTGCTTCTTCTTTCATCCGTTTCTTCCATTCTTTTATAAATTCCGTATCTACATTGATGATTTCACTCGTTTCATAGATTTTTCCGTCTGACAGGCGGATGTTTCTCGTTCTTAGATCCTGATATCTTGCATTTTTGTTTCCTGCATAATAATCATCCGAGAAGACTACGCTGATAAAATCTTCTCCCGCGTATGTCACACGATAAGTCACCTTACTTGCGAGGATCGGAGAGTCTTCTTTCATCACCGCCGCTTTCATATCATCGCTGGCCTTAAGATACAGCGCATTGACCGTACTCATCGCACAGTTTTTCAGTTCCTCATTGACCTTCGCAATCTGTTCTCCTTCCAGCCCCTGGATCTGCGGATACTTCACATCAAACTGGGATGTGATGCTTCCCTCACTTTTCGAGGATTCATAAGAATAAGACTCCTCCGTAATCGTGTAGGGCAGGTTCTCCGCCTGGTAACATTCGATTCCATCAATTCCTTCCCCGGTCTCTTTTTTCGTCTCTTTCTCCGTTTGATCCGTTTGCCCCCCATCGCTTAGGAATGGATTTTTCATTCCTCCGCCATCCATAATTCCATCCTGAACCATCGTAAATACTCTATACGCTGTCGTTCCGACACCTATTCCCAGAAGTACCACAAGAGCCAGGATAGCCAGCATCAGGAATTTTCCTCTGCGTTTTGCTTTTTTCTGAAGCCGGATTTCTTCCGCACTCATCGCTCTTTCCATCGGAACGTAACGGACTTGGTTTTTCACCTGCTCCGGAGCCACTTCATGGAATCCAAGCCGCCTGTAAAATCCTTCGGCCTGAGGCGCCGCATGAACCGTCATCTTCGTTATTCCAAATGCCACAATACAGAACTGCTGCAGGGCAACAAAGAGCAGCCTTCCGATTCCCCGTCTCTGCCAGTTCTTCCCGACAAACAGAAGCGCAATGTGCCCGTCAGTCTGCACAGCACCGACTCCGCAGAGCTCCTGTCCTTCCATTGCTCCGAACACAATCAGTTGTCCGCTCTGCACCTTCGGCATAAAATTCTCATATTTAATAAATTTCTGAAATTCTTCTACACCTTCCCTCGAATACGTCGGTGCAATATCAGCAGCAAACACATCCCATACCAGATGCAGTCCTTCCAGTATTTCCTCATTTTCCAGTCTTTTAATTATCATACGCTTTACCTCTTTATGTTATTTCTGCTGCTGTCCTGCCGCCAGCAATTCCTCCCTCAAAAGTGTAAGCGCCCGCACAACCGCATAATCCCGATTTTTCTCCCGGTTTCCGGTGAAATGACATTCCCGGGTCGTCACGCGTCCGTTCACCGCACATCCGATATAGACCAGTCCGACCGGCTTTTCCTTGGTCCCGCCGCCCGGTCCCGCGATTCCGGTCACACTCAGAGCAGCATCAGCCTCTGCTGCCTTTGCCGCACCTCGCGCCATTTCTTCGGCTGTCTGTGCACTTACCGCGCCGAATTCTTCCAGTGTCTCATGCTTCACACCCAGAATCTTTTCCTTGGATGCATTTGCATAAGTAATATACCCTTCATTGAACACCTCAGAAGCTCCGGCCGCATTCAGAAGCCGTCCGGCCAGCTTGCCCCCGGTACAGGATTCTGCGGTCGAAAGTGTCATGCCCTTTTCTTTCAAAAGTGCCACAAGATTCTCTTCCAGTGTCTCCTGCTCATTGATCGTATACACCGCATCGCCGAAGCGTCGATACATTTCCTCGATCATCGGCTTCATGAGCTCTTCTGCCTCTTCCTCGGATTTCGCCTTCGCAGTCACCCGGAAATGAACTTCTCCCGTCTTTGCATAAGGTGCCAGCGTCGGATTCGTCTGTGCGTCCATGAGATCCGCCACCATCGTTTCGGCCCGGCTCTCTCCGATACCACATATTTTCACCATATGAGAATAAATTCCTTCCGGTTGCAGTTTATTCAGGTACGGAGCAATGTCCTGTTCGAACATGGGTTTCATCTCATTCGGTGGTCCCGGAATCAGAATCGCTGTCTTTCCCTTTTCCGGATCTTCAATGATCAGTCCAGGAGCGGTGCCGTTATGGTTATCGATCACGATCGCGCCTTCCGGAACCAACGCCTGTTTCCAGTTGTTCTCCGTAATCCGGCTGCTCCCTATCCGACCGAAATACGCTTCGATCCGCTCTTTAGAATGCTCATCCAGATACAGTTCTCTTCCGAATACACGTGCAGTCACTTCTTTCGTCAAATCATCCTTCGTAGGTCCAAGTCCCCCTGTCAGGATCACGATATCCGAGCGGTCAAGTGCCTGACGTATCGCGTCCTCCATACGCTCCTCATTATCGCCCACCACCGTCTGATGATATAAAGAACAACCTAGCAGAGCGCATTTCTCTGCTAGGTAAGCCGCATTCGTATTTACAATATTTCCAAGTAAAATTTCAGTTCCTACGGAAATCAGTTCCACAACCATGTTACATGCCTCCCTGTGTCAATACCTGCTTGTTCTTCGCTATATAATCCACCAGTGATACAACGGTCAGAATCAGTGCCACCCAGACAAGCACATTGCCGATCATTTCGAACACGCCTCCCAGATCCATAATCAACACGATGACCATCGCCATCTGGGACACCGTTTTAAATTTGCCCCAGTAACTCGCCGCAATGACGATTCCGTTGTCGGAAGCCACCAGCCGGAACCCGCTGATGATAAATTCTCTTGCAATAATAACCAGAACGACGATCACGTTCAACTTGTCCATGGAAACCAGACAGATCATCGCGGTACACACCAGAAGCTTATCTGCAAGCGGATCCATAAACTTTCCGAAATTCGTCACCAGATTGTATTTTCTCGCGATCTTTCCATCCAGCATATCTGTCAGGCTGGCCGCACAGAAAATGGCAAGTGCGATCCATTTATCTGCCGCGCCTGTGATGTCAAACAGCAAAAATGCCACAAAAAACGGAATCATAACCACACGAAGTACAGTCAGTTTATTTGGTAAATTCATAATAATTCTCCTATCAAATCATAATCCATAGCCCCGGTCACTTTCACTTTCGCGAAATCCCCGGAAACCAGTTCCTCATCTGTATTTACAAAGATCAGTCCGTCCACGTTCGGCGCATCGCGGTAGGTTCTTCCCACATACGCGTTCTCATCGGCTACCTTTCCCTCGATCATGACGAGCATTTCTTCTCCGATCAGATCTTCATTCCGATCGAACACGATGTCCTGCTGAAGCTCCATCAATTCAGCCTGACGATCCTGCTTGATTTCTTCTGAAATCTGATCCGGCATCTCGGCTGCCGGCGTATCCTCCTCCGGTGAGTAAGTAAAGACACCCAGGCGTTCGAATTCCATCTGATCCACAAAATCCATCAGCTCTTCATGCTGTTCGTCCGTCTCTCCCGGGAATCCCGTGATCAACGTTGTCCGAAGAGTGATGTCCGGAATCTCTTCCCGAAGTTTTCCGATAATGGAAATGAGCTGTTCCTTCGATGTTTTTCTTCCCATCCGCTTCAGGATTGCATCGCTTGCATGCTGGATCGGAAGATCCAGATAATGGCAGATCTTGGGTTCTTCCTTGATTACCTGGATCAGCTCATCCGTGATTTCCTCCGGATAACAGTAGAGAATGCGAATCCACCGAAGTCCCTGAATCTTACAGAGCGCTTTCAAAAGACGCGGGAGCGACTTCTCTCCGTAAATGTCTTTGCCGTAAAGGGTGGTCTCCTGGGCTACCAGAATCAGTTCTTTAACCCCCTGATCGGCAAGCTCTTTTGCCTCATCGATCAGTTCCTCCATCGGTACACTGCGGAAATTTCCGCGGATCTTCGGAATGATACAGTACGTGCAATGCTTATCGCACCCTTCCGCGATCTTCAGATAGGCAAAATGTCCGCCGGTCGTAACCAGCCTTCCCTTTTGCGTCTCGGGAAGATAATCCACATCCTTCATGATCATTCTGGCATCCGCCCGTTCCATCGGGCTGTCACTGAACAGTCCGTCGATCACTTCCGCGATCTCATCGTAGGATGTGGTTCCGAGCACCGCATCCACTTCCGGGATTTCCTCCAGGATCTCCTCTTTATAACGTTGTGCCAGACAGCCTGTCACGATCAGTTTCTTAAGGACAGCCGTCTCTTTAAGCTGAGCCATTTCCAGAATAGTCTGAATACTCTCTTCCTTGGCATCGTGGATAAAACAGCAGGTATTAACGATCACAATATCCGCCTGCGTCTCATCATCGATCATCTGATGCCCCTTCTTTGCCAGAAGTCCCAGCATCACTTCCGTATCCACCAGATTCTTATCGCAGCCCAGTGAAACAAATAAAATGTTCATGGCATGTTCTCCTCGTATCAATAATTTCCAAGCCGCCAAAGGCAGCTCCTGTCGCCTTATTCTCTTCCCAAATAAAGCTCAGCAAGGCAGACACAGTCGCCTGCTTCTGCCTTGGGATTCAAGTACGCCCCGGCGTACTTGCTGCATCGTTCTTTTTACTCTTCCGTATCCTCTGCAATGATCTTCAGCTTTGCGTTGTTCAGCTCATCGATTGCAATGGAAAGCGGCTTCTCGCCCGGCTTCGTGTCAACAAGAGGCATCTCACCGTCGATCAGCTGTCTTGCACGCTTTGCAGTGGCAAGCACGATGGAATAACGGCTGTTAACGATCTTGGTTGCTCCCTCTTCCACATCCTGGTTTACTACTTTCATCAAATCGCTATAAGATGGATGTAACATAAATTCTGCTCCTTTCAGTCTCTCTTCGTATCTTATCTGCATCCCGAACTTTATAATTCTTCCAGTTCTTTTCTGATCCTGCCGATAAATTCTTCATTCCGGCATACGCGATCATGTTCCGCACGGATGATCCGGTGCATTTCCTTCACGCAGGTGTCAAGGTCATCATTGATGACCAAGTAATCGTACTGATCCATGCCTTCCGACTCCTCCACCGCACGCTTCATCCGGCTTTCGATCACTTCCATGGTCTCCGTACCTCTTCCAACCAGACGCTCTTTCAATTCCCTGGCTCCCGGCGGTGTGACGAACAGAAGCAGGGTGTCCGGATACTTCTCCTTAACCTTCAGTGCTCCCTGGATCTCGATCTCAAGGATCACATCTTTCCCTTCTTCAAGCTGCTGCATCACATATTCTTTCGGCGTACCATAGTAGTTGTTAACATATTTAGCATACTCGATCAACTCATCCTGTGCAATCATTTTTTCAAATTCCTCAACGGACTTGAAAAAATATTCTCTTCCGTCTTCTTCTCCCGGACGGGGACTTCTGGTAGTTGCCGAAACAGAAAGTGCATAATCATCATAATCTTCCAGCAGTCTCTTCATCAGCGTTCCTTTTCCGGCACCGGAAAAACCGGAAACTACAATAAGTATTCCCTTTTTTTTACTCATAATCAGCTCTCCTGCCATTTTCTATATAAGCAAATATTTATTTTACCATAAAATCGAAGATTTTTCAAAGCTTTTATTCAATATTCTGAATCTGTTCCCGAACCTTCTCAATCTCAGTCTTCAGATCAATGGCATGATTGGAAACTTCCAGGTCATTTGCCTTGGAAAGTATGGTATTTGCCTCCCGGTTCATCTCCTGGGCAATGAAATCCAGCTTGCGTCCGATTCCATCTGCAGATTCCAGCGTTTCTTTCATATGCTTGATATGGCTCTTCAGGCGGACTACTTCTTCATCCGTACAGATTTTATCCGCAAAGATCACGACCTCTGCCGCGATTCTC
Organism: Bariatricus sp. HCP28S3_A4; assembly: GCF_052066395.1. Taxonomy (NCBI): domain Bacteria; kingdom Bacillati; phylum Bacillota; class Clostridia; order Lachnospirales; family Lachnospiraceae; genus Bariatricus; species Bariatricus sp. HCP28S3_A4. Next base: position 29,107 of record NZ_JBQHSE010000003.1, read on the forward strand.
CCCTCATCCATCTGTGTATCTGCGAGAAGCTCCTTCACCTTCGTCTCCAGCTTCTCACGGTATTCCGCCACGATCTGCGGCGAACGTTCTTCGATGCATGCCACCGTCTCCAGCATACCGTCCAGTTTTGCGATGATATCCTTCTTCAGATTCTCGCCCTCTGCCGTTCTCGTCTCAACAAACTGTCTGCAGGCTCCCTCCAGCGCCTTGGAAAGTCCGTTCCAGAGCTCCTCTTCATCCACGACCTGTTCTTCCATTGTGAGCACTTCCGGACATCTGGAAAGTGTAGATACACGGATGTCATTGTCCAGATGAAAATCCTCTTCCATCTTTTTGAAATAGTCCATATATTCACTTGCCAGCTTCTGATTATATTTTAAAGTAACTTGAGCCTCTGACATATCTTCATATGTAATAAACAGATCCACCTTGCCGCGCTGGATATATTTCTTCAATAAGTTGCGGATCGATGTCTCGAAGAAGTTCAGCTTTTTCGGCATCCGGATTCCCACGTCCAGATAACGATGATTGACTCCTTTCATTTCTACCGTAAACTTGCGTTCTGCCTCGGATACCTCACAGCGTCCGAAACCTGTCATACTCTTTATCATCTGATTTTCCCTCTTCTTACCGGCCGCTCTGCGACCAAATTTTGCTACGTTATATTATAGCCCTTTCCCCTTTGGCATGTCAACCTTTCTAAGTCAGTTCAGCCGCTCATCCGAGTTTCTTTATAACTATGCAGAACCGTTCCCCGTACATTTGCAAATCACGCGGGAGCATGGTATGATGGTACAAGGGTCATAATCCGGGCGGTTCATTTTCCACCCGCACCGGTCTTTACCTTATGATCCTTTAAAACTTCAAAACGAGGTGTAACTATGGCTTTTGACGGCATTACAATCGCAAATATAGTAAAAGAACTGAATCAAACCATTTTAGACGGAAGAATCTATAAAATCGCCCAGCCGGAAACCGACGAGCTTCTGCTCACAATCAAGACTCCGAAAGGACAGAAAAGGCTCTGCATTTCCGCAAGCGCCTCCCTTCCTCTGATCTATCTGACGGAAGAAAATAAACCAAGTCCCATGACGGCACCGAATTTCTGTATGCTGCTCAGAAAATATGTAGGAAACGGAAGGATCGTGTCGATCAGTCAGCCGAAGCTGGAACGGATCATCCATTTCGATATTGAGCATCTGGATGAGATGGGTGACCTTTGCAGGAAGACGCTGATCGTAGAAATCATGGGCAAACACAGCAACATCATTTTCTGTAATGACAAGGGCATGATCCTGGACAGTATCAAGCATGTCTCCGCCCAGATGAGTTCTGTGCGTGAAGTCCTTCCCGGAAGAGACTATTTTATCCCTGACACGATGAGCAAGCTGGATCCGCTGGATGTAACGGAATCGGTGTTCCGTGACGGACTTATTTCCAAACCGATGCCTCTCGCAAAGGCGATCTATAACAGTTTTACCGGCGTCAGCCCGGTCGCTGCCGAGGAGATCTGCCATCTTGCGGGTGTTGACTCTGCGCTCCCACCACGGGAACTCTCCGAGGATGTGCTGGCACATCTGTACCGTCAGTTCACCTATTTCTTCGAGCAGGTGGCAAACGGAGATTTCTCCCCTCAGATTTATTATGAAGGAGATGACCCGGTGGAATTTTCATCCATCCCGCTTACTCATCTGGAAAATTACCGTGTCCGGACCTTCGACTCTATTTCCGAGGTGATACGGACCTATTATGCTTCCCGCGACACGATCACCCGGATCCGCCAGAAATCGTCGGATCTAAGGCGCGTGGTCCAGACGGCTCTGGAACGGAACCGGAAGAAATACGATCTGCAGCAGCGCCAGTTACGGGACACACAGAACCGGGACAAATTCAAAGTTTACGGGGAACTGATCCATACCTACGGCTACAATTTGAAGGAAGGCGCTAAGAAGCTGGAAGCGCTCAACTATTACACCAATGAAATGGTTACGATTCCGCTGGATCCGCAGAAAACTCCACAGGAAAATGCAGCCCGCTATTTTGAGAAATACAACAAGCAGAAGAGGACCTATGAAGCACTGACCGGTCTGATTCAGGAGACTCACGACGAGATCACCTATCTGGAATCCATCGTAAATGCACTGGAAATGGCACGCGGGGAGGACGACCTGACGCAGCTCAAGGAAGAGCTGGTCTCTACCGGATACATCCGGCGCAAATTTACCAAAAAGAAAGTCAAGATCACCAGTAAGCCACTCCACTATATTTCTTCGGACGGCTATCACATGTATGTCGGGAAGAATAATCTCCAGAACGATGAACTGACTTTCCACTTTGCCACAGGGAACGACTGGTGGTTCCACGCCAAAGGAGCGCCCGGCTCCCACGTTATCGTAAAGACCGGCGGAGACGAAATGCCGGACCGCACTTTCGAGGAGGCGGCCCGCCTGGCTGCCCATTACTCCAAGAATGCGAAATCCGAAAAGGTGGAGATCGACTATGTGGAGAAAAAACATGTCAAAAAACCAAATGGAAGTAAACCGGGATTCGTGGTGTATTATACCAACTATTCCATGATGATTGATTCGGATATTTCCGGAATTCAAGAGGTGCAGGGATAACCCCTGCACCTCTTAATATTTATTCACTATGTGTCTTCTGATTCTCCTTCAGATACGCTTCTGCAGCCGGATCAACGAAAGCATATTTTCTCGTCCATTCTTTTGTCGCGTCATTTCTGACCGCTTCCGAGCGGTTCATGGAGAGGAACCGCACAAGTTCATATCCGCTGACCCAGATCTCATGATTTCCTTCTCTCTGTGATTCGTCAAAAATAAGCTGCAGCCCAAAATGAAGATGATATTCATCAATATTGTTGACATTTTCTTCCGAGCTGTATCCGGTGCGGCCGAGATAGCCGATCACATCCCCCGCCTGCACCACATCTCCTTCTTTCAGCCCTTCGGCATACGGACGGTTCTGCCTTAGATGTGCGTAATAGTAATATCTCTTTTTATCAAAACTGTCGATTCCGATCCTCCAGCCGCCATACTGGTTCCATCCGAGCGCTGAAATCACGCCGGATTCTACTGCTATAACCGGTGTCCCCACCTGTCCCATCATATCATGTCCCAGATGATTTCTGCGGTATCCGTAGCTTCTGGAAACTCCGAAATCGTCATAATCCGAATATGGAAATCCTTTCGCGATCGGGTTAAATGCCTTGAGCCCATAAAAACTTTTCATACTCCCATCGGACTGTTCCAGACGGTACTCTCCCACCATCCCGTCCAGAACCGCCCCATAAGCTTCACGGTAATATGCAAAGTACTCCATCGTGTCTTCCAGTTCTTTCACCGATAACTCACCCATCTGCAGCTTTTCAGCCGTTTCGGCAAGATCCGAGCTTCGGTAGCGGGAGAAATCTCCCCCGTATTTTGCTCCCAGGTATGCAAGAAGATCGACCCAGTTCAGGTGAACATCGCCGTCATATGTATCCAAATCATATTGATATGCCTGCTTCATTGCCTCTGATGTCACATGAAATTCCACCCACTTGATGTAATCCTTTTCATCCCCGTTTTCTTCTGCATTTTCTTCGGGTTCCTCTTCAAGAAGATAGGCCGTAAAGGTATCCTGTACCAGACTTTCTGCTGCATGACCGGTGTTTCCTCCTACGTTTACGGTTTGCTCACTCCAATATGCGGTTCCAAGAATACAGGCTGCTACTGCGGTTGTTATCACAAATCCTTCCGGCGAAATTTTCTGTTTTCCCATGCATGATCTCCTGCTGCGCCTTCATCACATTCTATGCGGATCGACCAGGGGAAATGTCTATACTATGTCGTACATCTCATCCAGGCGTTTCATGCAGCGTTCCACCAATTCTATCTGCGCGTCGTCTGCCGGTACTCCCGAAAAAAAGTATTGTACAGAAGCCGAGTTTTCTTCCTTTTGATCGGTCAGATCCCCCGGCAGAACGCGAAGAAGCTGCCGGAGCGTCCCTTCATTACCGTCCACGAAATGAATCTCTTCCGGGAAAACATTTCGAAAGTTCTGTTTAAAATAATTAAAATGGGTACAGCCCAGTACGACTGCCGCATAATCTTCCAGGTCGAATTCGGAAAGTTCTTCGCATAGATATGCTTCGATCCCTCCGGATGTAAAATCACCTTTTTCCGCGAATCGCACCAATTTCGGAAGCGGGAGCAGATCTACATCATGCTCCTTATCCACCCGCTCAAGGAGATTATGAAGCTTATCCGAGGCAATCGTAATCGGTGTTGCCGCCACAAGGATCCGTTTCCCGGTGTCACAATACTGCTCCACTGCTTTCTTGACCGCCGGTTCCATCCCCACGATTGGCACCGGAAAGCCGGCGCGAAATTCCTTCGTGGCAACACTCGTAGCTGTATTGCAGGCGATCACGACCGCATCTACCCCCTGATCGATCAGGAAATTCAGATTATGTTCGTCAAATTCCCGAATCTGCTGCACCGTCTTTTCTCCGTATGGCACATGCTCGGTGTCCGCATAATAGACAAAACTCACGTTCGGCATCATTTTCATCGCGCGGTGAAGAACGGATAATCCGCCGATTCCCGAATCAAAAATTCCAATTTTCATATGTATAACCTCGAATCCACCGTTTTCTTTTCCGGTATCCTGCTCTCGCAGGGTACACCGGTCTGGCATTTTCCGCAGCCAAGGCGCGGGGCAAAATCTCTCTTCGTCTGCATCAGTTTCTGATGACACAGCGGATGCTTCTTTCCTTCTTCGAAGGAGATCGCCTGCACCGGACAGCGCCTGATACATGCACCGCAGAAAATGCAGTAATCATAAAGTCCGGAATACTTCCGCACATCCGGCTCCGCCTCCATCACCGTAACCAGACTGCCGAAGCGCCCTGCCATTCCTTTTTCTGTAATGATCCCTTTGGAAAGCCCGAACGTTCCCAGACCACACACATAAGCCGCATGTCGTTCCGACCATCTGCTTCCGTAGGTCTTCTCATTGATATTCTCGTATCCGGTAATTCCCTGGCCTCCCATAACACTTTGGAACCGCTCGTCCTGCGCCGGTACAAGAGTTGGCACATTCTGTTCGTTCATCCATGCAGCCAGCTCACGCATTGTATCAGCCAGAAAGGCCTGCCCTTCGATCCTTCCATGAAGCCATTCAGCTGAGGGCTCTCCTTCCGTCTCCCGGTTGCTTCTTCGCACTTCTTCTGTAAACGGGAAAAAAACAGAAACCACTGTATTGGCTTCCGGCATCCATTCTTTTGGACTGAGATGCCACGGTCCGATCACACCCTCTTTTTTATACTCATCAAACAGAGGATCCTCTGCACTTCCGATTCCCACCAACGGCTCATCAAAAAAGTGAACCCCTACAAGCTCTGGCCTGATAGCAAAATCTGCCGAAATCACATTGCCCGGATGATCCTTCATGCGGTTCCCCAGCCAGTTTTCTATCCTTTCCTTCGTCATATTCTGCCTCCATTTCCTCAATGTAATTTCTATTCCCATTATAATGTTGAAACCTATGGATTTCAACCCTGCCTTTTAAGCAAACACGACTCGATCTGCCGAATTGGCTCACTTTCTTTACTTTTATTCGTTTTTCGCTTGACTTTACTTTAGTAAATTGATAATATTGTGAAGTAAATCGCATTACATATTTAATATAAGGAGAGAATTAAGCATGAAAAAGTTAATTTCAATGGGCCTTACTCTTGCCATGATTCTTTCGCTTGCAGCTTGCGGCGGTTCCGGATCGAAGACAGAGGAAAATAAGGAAACAAAGACAGAAAATACTTCCAGTGAACAGACCGATATGGAATATGTGAAAGAAAAAGGAACTCTGGTTGTTGGTATCACCGATTTCGAGCCGATGGACTATAAAGATGAGAACGATGAATGGATCGGTTTCGATGCTGATATGGCAAAAGCTTTTGCAGAAAGCCTGGGTGTTGATGTTGAATTCGTCGAGATCGACTGGGATAACAAGATCATGGAGCTTGACGGAAAGACGATCGATTGTGTATGGAACGGTATGACTCTTACAGATGAAGTAACAAGTTCTATGGAATGTTCCAACGCTTACTGCAACAATGCACAGGTTGTCATTGTTCCAGCTGACAAGAAAGACCAGTATCAGGATGCAGACAGTATTTCCGGACTTACGTTCGCAGTAGAATCAGGAAGTGCCGGCGAAGCCGCAATCAGCGACCTTGGAATCAATTACACATCCGTAAAATCTCAGGCTGACGCACTGATGGAAGTTGCTGCAGGAACATCAGATGCTGCCGTGATCGACTCTCTGATGGCAGCTGCCATGGTCGGTGAGGGAACCGGATATGAGAACCTGGCCTACACATTCGGACTGAACAGCGAAGAATACGGCGTTGGATTCCGTAAGGGTTCTGACCTTGCCAAGGCTCTGAACGATTTCTTCTCATCCAGCTATGCGGATGGCAGCATGATGGAATGTGCTGAGAAATACGGTGTTCAGGCAGCACTTATTGAACAGTAATGATTTTCCGGATAGAGAGCGGTTCCTCCGCTCTCTATTCATTTACATTCCACTTACGTATCATAATGCGTAAAATACAATCTATTTTTGGAGAAAGCAGGGTATCCCTATGAATCAGATTATGGAACAGATGCCGATTGTCATCAACGCTTTGAATGTCGGCTTTTTACAAACATTAAAACTTTTCTTTGTGACACTGATCGGCGCATTTCCGCTCGGACTTATCATCGCCTTCGGTTCCATGTCACGTTTTAAACCACTTAGCTATTTGACCAAGCTTTTCGTCTGGATTATCCGTGGTACTCCTCTGATGATCCAGCTTCTCATTATCTTTTACTTTCCGGGGCTGGTCCTTCACAATCCTATCTGGGGCGGCGGTGAAGGAGGACGTTTCCTGGCAGCTTCCGTTGCGTTCATTATCAACTATGCATGCTATTTTTCAGAAATCTACCGCGGCGGGATCCAGGGTGTTCCGGTAGGTCAGGAAGAAGCCGGACTGGTACTTGGTATGACAAAAAGTCAGATTTTCTTCAAAGTAACGCTTCTCCAGATGATCAAACGTATCGTTCCTCCGATGTCCAATGAGATCATCACCCTTGTCAAAGATACTTCTCTTGCCCGCATTATCGCACTGCAGGAGATCATCTGGGCCGGTCAGGCGTTCATGAAAGGATCCCACGGTATTTCCGGTCAGATCTGGCCGCTGTTCTTTACAGCTGTTTATTACCTTATATTCAACGGTATTGTAACGGTACTGTTGGGCCGCTTAGAGAAAAAGCTGGATTATTTCAGATAAAGGAGAAAGAAAACAATGGCAATCTTAGAAGTAGAACACATTGGTAAAACGTTTAATCATACAGAAGTTCTGAAGGATATCAGTTTCTCTCTCGAAAAAGGGAAAGTCGTATCCATCATCGGTTCTTCCGGAAGCGGTAAGACGACTCTTTTGCGCTGTCTCAATTTTCTGGAAAAACCGGATGAAGGCGTCATCCGCGTAAATGGTGAAACGCTTTTTGATTCCGCAGATCCTTCGACCTGGCAGGAATCCTCTGTTCGGAAGAAACGTCTGCATTTCGGTCTCGTCTTCCAGTCATTTAACCTGTTTCCGCAGTATACTGCTCTGGAAAATGTCATGCTGGCGAAGGAACTCCTTGCCAAAGAACAGCCGGATTACAAGTCACGCAAAAAGGAGATCCACGACGAGATCCGCCTGCTGGCGGAAGATCTTCTTGCACAGATGGGACTTTCAAACAGGATGAACAATTATCCGCACCAGCTTTCAGGCGGTCAGTGTCAGAGGGTCGCAATCGCCCGTGCTCTTGCGCTGAAACCGGATATTCTTTGTTTTGATGAGCCCACTTCCGCACTGGATCCGGAACTGACCGGTGAAGTGCTGAAGGTAATCAAAGAACTCGCCGACAAAGAAACCACAATGGTAATCGTAACTCATGAAATGGCCTTTGCAAGGGATGTCGCACATCAGGTCATTTTCATGGATGACGGATATATTGTAGAACAGGGTGATCCGAAGGAAGTGTTTGAAAATCCGAAAGAAGAACGGACCAGACAATTCCTTTCACGATTTAATCAGGGATAAATTTCAGCGTGCCTTTTATAAGCATCTAATTAGCGGCACGCAGAAAAAACAGGACGATAAGCGTTGATGGCGCCTGTCGTCCTGTTTGTATTAAAGCAGTCTTTCAACCTCTTCTTTTGCACATTTCAGTTTATTGATATCTTCCTGTGTTACTTTATCTACGCGGAGCCTGGACAGACATTTCTGGAGCGCCGCATTTGCACTCTTCAGCTGCTTCTTGACAGCTTTGTCCATCTGCTTTCCTTCTTCTTTTAATTTCTTCTGTGCCTGGATGACGATCTGATTTGCTTCACTTGACAATTCCAAAGCTTCTCGCCTCAGATTATCCTGTCCTGCATATTCTGCCGCATCCCGCATTGCCTGTTCAATTTCTGCATCTGACATACGGTCATCCGCTGTGATCGTGATCGACTGTTCCTTCCCTGTATCCAGATCTTTGGCTGAAACTTTCAGAATTCCGTTTGCATCTATGTCAAAGGTTACTTCGATCTGCGGAACACCCGCCGGTGCTTTCCGGATTCCCTTGAGTCTGAAATCTCCGATCTTCTTATTGTCTTTTGCCATCGGCCTTTCCCCCTGAAGAACACGGATTTCCACATCTCGCTGATACGGCGCTGCCATCGAGAACACTCTGGAATATCTGGTCGGAAGGGTCGTATTTCTCTCGATCAGGCGGGTTGCGACTCCGCCGCCCAACATGCTTTTCCAGCATCGTACCATACGCTGCTTCCATCTTTTTTGCTTCGTCTTTCCAGTCATCCTTGCATTTATAGTAAGTAAGAAGAATCGTCATATCTGCAGCATAGTCTATATATTGATTTTCAAACATCCTTTATGTCCTTTCGTAAATTTCAAGATAAATATCAATTCTTCCGAATCTTCCACTCATCATATCGGAGAAATCTAAACTGAAACGAAACTCAATTGCCATTTCACAAAAATTTCATAAACGCATATCACTACCTGGCGTCTTTCGGAAGTTCCACATAGAAGGTTGTGATCCCGTTTCTGCATTCTGCATCGATATCACCATAATGCAGCTCGACCACGCGCTTCACGATCGCAAGCCCGATCCCGTTTCCTTCGGAAGAATGTGATTCATCAGCCTGATAAAGTTTGTCAAATATCTTCTTCTGACTTTCCGGCGGTATCTCCGGTCCTTCATTCGCAATAAAAATCTGGTAATTCTCTCCTTCGTCCATGCATTCTCAAGGAGCAGAACGCTGGAACGAATCTGCTCGGACAGATTGAATTTGGTAATATCAGTCAGAATCGTCTGATTCTCCACCTTTGTCATGTTCATGACATTGGTTGTCATCGCCGAAAGGCGCAGTGCCTCCTCCTCTATAATATCCAGATATTCTTTCTTTTTGTCTTCCGGAAGATGCTTCGCAGAAACCATCAGGATCGGAAGCGTATTCTGTGATTCCCTGAGTACTTTAGTAAACTCATATCCGTCCATTTTCGGCATCATGACATCCAGTACAACAAGATCAATGTGCTCCCGATCCATCAATCCCAGCGCTTCCTCCCCATTCTCAGCCGTGTACACCGTATAATTCTCACTTTCCAGTACCGCTTTATATAAACGACGCGTATTCTTATCATCGTCGACAACAAGTATATGAACCATTTTCTGCCTCCTCAAATATTCTGTTATGATTATATAATAATAGCCGGAAAAACTAAACTGAGTCTAAACATTCTTTCATTTTTCATCCCTATTACACCATTAAAAGAAAAAAAGCACTCTGTATGTTTCCCATACAAAGTGCTCTCTTTCATCTCACTATATTATCATCTCACATGAAATCCCAGTTCTTCCACCAACGGAATTTCCAACTCCGCCGCATAATCGATCCGGATAAAATTCCGTGTTCTGAGCTTCTGCACCAGAAGATCAAGCTGTTCTCTCGTTCCCTGCGCTTCCATTACCACGGTGCCGTCCCATTCATTTTTCACCCAGCCGGTCACGCCGATCGCCTGCGCAAGATACTGGGCGCTGTACCGGAAACCGACTCCCTGTACATGTCCGGTAAATGTATACTGTTTTCTGATCTTTTCCATCTGAAAATCCTAGAATCCAAGTTCTTCATTGACCAGAATGATCTTGATTCTCTTCGGAATCTGACTGAATCTGGTAATCATCGTCTGACAGCAGATGCATCCCGGAGACTTGCAGTCGGAGCATTGTCCGGTAACGGTACAAGGTGTCTTTCCGAAACGCTGTGCGTTGACCGGCGCCGCAATATGTTTTGCGCGCGCTCTGGCATCTTCCTCGGAACGCACGACCTTATTCATTCCGATGATCATAAGTACATTCTTCGGTCCGTATGCAATGGCAGCTACACGGTTGGCATGTCCGTCAATATTGACCAGGATTCCGTCTTCCGTGATCGCATTGGAGCTTGCCAGGAAGAAATCGCTGAAAAATGCCTTTTTGGTAATCTCGGTTCTTTCTTCCGGAGTCTTTGCCAGATCCCGGTCATAGACTTCGTAATTTCTTTCATGAACAGCCTTGATAAGACCGATTTCCTTTACACTCATGGAACCGCCCCATGCAACAGAGCTTCCTTCCGGCATGAGCTCCAGAGCCTTACAAAGCGCTTCTTCTTTATTTTCCGCATAATAAGCTTCCATATTGCGGGATTCCAGTGCTTTTATCATCTGCTGTGCCAGCAGTTCATTTCTCTTTTTTGCATTCTGATCCATTATTCAACCACCTTGATCCATCCTTCCGGTGCTTCCAGATGTCCCATCTGAATTCCGGTCAGGGTTTCATACAGCTTCTTGGTAACAGGTCCCATCTCGTCCATTCCGCTCGGGAAGCAGATCTCTTTGCCGTGATCCACGATCTTGCCTACCGGTGAGATAACTGCTGCGGTTCCGCAGAGTCCGCATTCTGCGAAATCTTTCACTTCGTCAAAGAATACTTCTCTCTCTTCTACTTCCAGTCCGAGATATTCTTTTGCCACATGCAGGATCGAACGTCTTGTGATAGACGGCAGGATACTGTCTGACTTCGGTGTAACGACTTTATTGTCCTTTGTTACAAAGATAAAGTTTGCTCCGCCGGTCTCTTCCACTTTCGTTCTGGTCGCAGCGTCCAGATACATATTCTCTGCAAATCCTTCTTCATGAGCGGTCACGATTGCATGAAGGCTCATCGCATAATTCAATCCGGCTTTGATGTGTCCTGTTCCGTGCGGTGCTGCACGGTCAAAATCGGAAACCTTGATCGTAATCGGCTTTGCACCGCCTTTGAAATACGGACCTACCGGTGTTGTAAATACACGGAACTGATATTCATCCGCCGGCTTTACACCGATAACCGGATTGGTTCCGAACATATACGGACGTACATATAAGGTTGCTCCTGAACCATACGGAGGTACATAAGCTGCATTTGCCTTTACAGTCTGTGCAACTGCCTCAATAAATCTGTCTTCCGGGAAAACCGGCATTTCCAGTCTTCTTGCGGAATCTGCCATACGTTTTGCATTCAGATCCGGACGAAACATTACAATATGTCCATCTTCTGTTGTATACGCCTTCAGGCCTTCAAATACAGTCTGTGCATACTGAAGCACTCCTGCGCACTCATTCAACACTACATTCGCATCCGGTGTAAGTTCACCTTCATCCCACTTGCCGTCCTTAAAATTAGAAACATAACGCATGTCAGTCTGTACGTATCCAAACCCGAGATTTGACCAGTCAATCTGTTTCTTTTCCATTGTAATTCCTCCATTCCGCTGTCCTTCGGCAGTTGTATTTTTATTATTTTTACTTATTTAATGCTATGGATTTCACACTCTCGAAATCTAAACTTCATTATAATACGACTCCGCCTAAAATTCAAGAGTGCGCTCTGTTTTTTTGTTTTGATCTGTTTTCCTATCTCTTCGGCATGGTAATCGCTTCGATTCCCACAGTTCCGCCTCTTACCACTTCGATTGACTGGAACTCCGAACGAAGGAACTGAATGATCGCACTGTTTTTGTGCGCCGTGTGAACAAATTCCAAAAGCACACTGTCTTTTCCGTAATCGCGTACCTTTGCCTGATAGGTTTGTGCAATCTGGAACAGTTCCGTTTTATCTTCCGGCGTGCAGTTCTTTACTTTGACAAACATAAGCTCCTGCATGACTACAGAAATCTCCGTGAAATCAATGACTTTGATCACTTCTACCATTCGGTTCAGCTGTTTCTTGATCTGTTCGTATGTTTCTTCATCACTGATCGTTTCGATCGTCATACGGGAGATTGTCGGATCCTCCGTCTTTCCTACAGTCAGGCTCTCCAGATTGTAGCATTTTCCCGAAAACAGGCCGGAAATCTTGGACAGGACACCCACCTGATTTTCTACATATAATGAAATCCATCTTTTCTTCATTGTATTATCCATGTCTGCTCCTCCTTAATTATCCAGAATCATCTCTTCCAATGTTCCGCCCGGCTGTACCATCGGATAGACCTGATCTTCCGGATCCAGAATGAATTCGATCAGTGTCGGTACCTTAAGAGCGCGGTTTCTCTTTGCTTCTTCAAATGCCGGCTTCATTTCTTCCGGACGGGTTACACGGATTCCCTTTGCTCCGTAACTTTCAGCCAGTTTCACAAAATCAGGCGTATATTTCACCGGAGGCTCTTCCCCTCTTCTGGTCGCCGCACCGGAGCGGAGATCCGTCATGGAATAACGTTTGCCATAGAATAATTTCTGCCACTGGCGAACCATTCCCAGATATGTGTTGTTAAATACACAAAGGATCAGCGGCAGCTCCTCCAAAACTGCAGTTGCAAATTCCTGAATATTCATCTGCATTCCTCCGTCACCGGAAATTGCAATCACGGTGCTGTCCGGATTGCCGATTTGTGCGCCGACTGCACCAGGCAGTCCATATCCCATTGTACCAAGTCCGCCTGACATATACATTCTTGTTTTTTCATTGACTTCCAAATATTGGGAAGTGAACATCTGATGCTGTCCTACATCCGTCACAACGATTGTATCATCCTCTTTAAATACTTCATTGATCGTTTCGATAATATCCTGAGCCTGCATCACGCCGTATTTTGGTTTCATCTTCAGCGGATGCTCCTGTTTCCACTCTCCGATTCTTTCCAACCATGCCGCATTGTCGCCCGGTTCCACATACTCAAGAAGCTTTTCGATGGCCTCCTTCGCATCGGCGACAATCGGGACATCTACTTTGATATTTCTGGAAATCGACGCCGTATCAATGTCAATATGCACGATCTGCGCGTTCGGTGCAAATGCATGCAATTTTCCGGTAATACGGTCATTAAATCGGGTACCGATGGAGAAAAGGAGATCGCATGCACCCACAGCCATATTGGAAGCATAGGAACCGTGCATTCCGAGATTGCCGATAAAGAGCGGGTGATCGGTCGGAATCGCACCTCGTCCCATAATCGTTGTCACCACCGGAACATTTGTGATCTCAGCAAATTTGCGAAAGCATGCATTGGCTCCGGAAATATTAACACCTCCGCCCGCAAGGAGCAGCGGGCGTTTTGCTTTACCGAGCATCTTGATTGCCCTCTTAAGCTGGCCGATATGTACACCTGTGCTCGGTTTATACCCACGGATATTCACAGTCTGCGGATATTCCGGACTTCCCAGCTCTGCCATCACATCTTTCGGGAGATCCACAAGTACCGGACCCGGGCGTCCTGTTCTTGCAATATAAAACGCTTCTTTGATGATGCGCCCGAGATCCTCTCTCCTGCTTACCGTCACACCGTATTTGGTAATACTTCTTGTGATTCCTACAATATCAACTTCCTGAAAGGCATCATTTCCGATCAGAGGTCTGGCCACCTGACCGGTAAAGCATACCAGAGGAACACTGTCATAGTTGGCTGTTGCAAGTCCTGTTACCAGATTCGTCGCACCCGGGCCGCTGGTTACAAGACATACGCCTACTTTCCCTGTCGATCTCGCATAGGCATCTGCCGCATGAACCAGTGCCTGTTCATGTCTTGGAAGGATCACCTTTGTATGGTTCTGCTTATAAAGTTCATCGCTGATGTCGATCGTGCAGGCGCCCGGATATCCGAACATGACCTCTACTCCTTCTTCTTTCAGCGCTTTTACCAATAATTTGTTCCCCGAAATTTTCTTCATGTAACTACCTCCTTTGTTCTATAAAGCAAAAAAACCGCCCCAAACTATTACTAGCTTAGGGCGAATCATCATCCGTGTTACCACCTAAATTCAGGAACCGCAGTTCCTGCTCTCTGTCAGTACGGGACATTTCTCCTGTCCGATACCGTTCCCATGTAACGTCGGAATCACGTCGAAGTCTACTGAGGCATCAGCCCGTTGGGTTCGCTGCTCGAAGGCTACTTCCATAATTCCATCCCGAAAGCTTACACCGACCGCTTTCTCTCTATGCATCCGGAAATTATGTACTCCTCCTTGTCATTGCATTTCACATATTCTTGCTTGTTTCTTTACTGATTGAATCTATTATACTTACCATTACCAGTCTTTGTCAATGATAGTTCTTGCATATTTTCTTGATGTTTTTTGTTATTTGCGTTCATATCTGGTAAAGGCATACTCCAGATCAAAACAGGTCTGTTCTTCCCCTTCATCTGTCAGCTCCCACTCTTCATCCTCATCCAGATTCGGGAACCAGGTATCGGCTTCGTAAGCATAATCGATCCGCGTCACGAGTGCCGTATCACAATAAGGAAGCATTGCCCGGTAAATGCTCTCCCCGCCGATCACAAATACGTCTCCGTCATATTTCCTGCTCTCCTCAATTGCTTCCTCCACACTGTGAACGACGACCGCATCCTTGACTTTGTAGGACGGATTTCTCGTAATCACAATATTTACCCTGTTCTTCAGGGGCTGTCCCTGCGGAAAGCTTTCCAGTGTCTTTCTTCCCATGATCACGACGTTTCCCTGTGTCGTCTCACGGAAGAATTTCATATCAGCCGGAATACTCCACATCAATTTATTGTTTTTCCCAATGGCCCAATTTCTATCAGCCGCTACAATCAGTTTCATATTTGCTTCTCTCCTTTATCCCGTATTTCGCCTCTACACAGCGATTGGTATATCCTTGATCTGAGGTCCCGTTACATAGTTATCAAGACGGACATCATCTTTTGTAAATGCATAGAAATCTTTAATTTCCGGATTCAGCCAGAACATCGGTGCCGGATGCGTCTCTCTGGTGATCAGTTCCTCGATCAGCGGGATATGACGATCGTAAATGTGCGCATCCGCAATCACATGTACGAACTCTCCAACCTGCATATCGCAGACCTGCGCCAGCATATGCAGAAGAACCGCGTACTGGCAGACATTCCAGTTGTTTGCCGCAAGCACATCCTGAGAACGCTGATTCAGAATCCCGTTCAAGGTAAGTTTGTCACTTCCTTTTTCCTTCGTCACATTAAACGTCATGCTGTACGCACACGGATAAAGATTCATCTCATGAAGATCCTGATGCACATAGATATTGGTCATGATTCTCCGACTGTACGGATTGTTCTTCAGATCGTAAATCACCCGGTCCACCTGATCCATCATTCCTTCTTTATACTGATGCTTGACGCTCATCTGATAACCGTAGGCTTTCCCGATGGATCCGTCCTCATCCGCCCAACTGTCCCAGATATGGCTGCTTAGATCATGAATATTATTCGACTTTTTCTGCCAGATCCATAACAGTTCATCGGTACAGCTCTTGATCGCTGTCTTTCTGAGCGTGATTGCCGGGAATTCCTTACGCAGGTCATAGCGGTTCACAACACCGAATTTTTTGATCGTGTATGCCGGTGTTCCGTCCTCCCATCTCGGACGAACCTTCTCCCCTTCCGTGCTGGTTCCGTGATCAATAATGTCCCGGCACATATCTATAAAAACTTTGTCTGCATAACTCATGTCTCTTTCTCCTTTACCACTTAGAATCTGTCCGATTTACGGTTCAGAAATATTATATAGTACTTTTTCCAGCGCTTTTTTGAGCGCCTGTACTTCTTTCTGTGTCATTCCCATCGTAAGCTGCCTGTCACTCTTCTTCCTGCTTGCCTCCATCTTCTTCTGAATATCGTAGGCCTTCTCAGTCAGATAAATGTTCTTGCAACGTTTATCCGTCGTACTGGGCACGGATAAAATGAATCCCTTCTCATCCAGCCGTTTCAAAAGACCTGTCACCGTCGGATTCTTCAGACTTAAGTGCCGTTCGATATCACGCTGTGTGATCTCTTCCTTGCTGCTGTGAAATAAATAATCCAGTACCGCGCACTGTGAGGAAGTGATGCCGATCGACTTCAGCATCCGGTTGAAATCTTTTTCATAAATATTATTAATCTGTTTCACCAAAAAGCCTATCGTCGTACGCTCACGCATTGCTCCACTTCCTTTCTCTATGATTCCCTTAATATTCCCGGATGATACTGCTGATTTCTTTTACGATCGGCATTTCCTTAAGAGCATCCACTGCATCCTTCATATGATATTCCTTAACTGCCGCGGTTCCGATAACCAGTTCAGCATGCATTTTCTTCGCTTCTCTTTGTACGACCCGTTCGATGCTGACCTTGTGATCGCCAAATACTTTCGCGATTTGCGCAAGAACGCCCGGCTCATTCGTTACCTGCATTCTCAGGAAAAAGCGGTTCTTGACTTCTCCAAACTCTTTGACCGGCAGTTCTTTATAACATCCGCATCCGATTCTTCCCATGCAGCCGTACTGCATATTCCTTGCCACATCCAGAATATCTCCTACTACCGCGCTTGCCGTAGGCATCTCACCTGCTCCTCTTCCATAGAACATGGTGTCTCCTACCGCGTCTCCATGCACGAACACTGCATTGAAGGATTCTCTTACCGTAGCCAGAGGATGATTCTTATCAATGATCATCGGATAGACACCGACTTCGATACCCTCTGGCGTATTTCTTGCTACCCCAAGCAGCTTGATAACACAGTCAAATTCTCTGGCATATGCGACATCTCTTGCTGAGATCTTTGTAATTCCTTCCGTATACACATCGTCGAATACGACTCTGGAATGGAATGCAGCGGAAGCCATGATCGCCATTTTACGTCCTGCATCCAGGCCCTCGACATCTGCGGTCGGATCCGCCTCCGCATAGCCCAGCTCCTGTGCCTGTGCCAGAGCCTCACCGAAGTCCATTCCCTCTTCAAACATTTTCGTTAAAATATAGTTTGTCGTTCCGTTTACGATTCCGACGACTTCATCAATCTCATTTGCCGCAAGACATTGTTTCAACGGTCGGATAATCGGAATTCCTCCGGCAACCGCCGCTTCAAAGAGAAGATCTACCTTATGTTCCCTGGCGGCTTCCAACAGCTCTCTTCCATGTTCCGCAATCAGATCCTTATTCGCCGTAACCACACTTTTACCTGCTGCAATCGCCTCCAGAATCATCGTTCTGGCCGGTTCAATTCCTCCCATTGCTTCAATGACGATCCGAATTTCTTCATTTCCGATAATATCCTCCCAACGGTCCGTCAGAAGGCTCTGTTCGATTCCATGGCGTGTCTTTTTCAAATTATGTACAAGAATCTTCTCGATCTCAAGATTTGCTCCAATCTTCTGTTCCATCTCATCACTGCGGCGTCCAATCAACTTATACACACCTGTTCCGACTGTCCCCAGTCCAAGCAGTCCGATTTTAATCACCTTATTGTCCATCGTATTTTAATCCTTTCCTGTATCTCGAGTAAATAGTCATTAATTGGTTCTATTCTATCACTTTTTTGAATACGTGCAAAGAAGTTTCTTGACTTCTTTTCCAGAAGTGATAACATTATATATGTATGGACATTAAGACTATGAAAAGCCAAAGAGGAGAGATAACGAATGAAATGCCCCATTTGTAACAAAGAACTTGAGATCAGAAACAAGAAAGTCGGTGAGACTGCAGACGGTGAGGCTATCTACAACGAATTTGCCATTTGCCACGATTGCAAGAAACAGTGGAATTTAGATAAACAGCGTGCCAAGAAGGAAGTTGATACAGAAACGCCAAAGCCAAAGCGCAAAAAACGCCCGGTGAATCCGAATCCTGTTCCGGGAAATGAAAACCCGGTGAGAAAGGCACCTGTCTCCGAGTCTTCTGCCAAACCGGCAGCCCCTGCCAGGAAAAAGAAACCTGTTCCTTCCGGGTCTGAGGCAAACACCCAGGAATTCCCACAGGCAAAGGCTGCAGCGACTGAGAAGAAGGCAGCTCCGAAGAAGAGACCTGTTTCTCCGGAAGCTAAAGAAGCAGCACCCAGAAAGAAACCTGCTGCTCCGGTAAAAGAGAAAACTATGCCTGAGAAGAAAACCGTTCCTGCCAAAAAGAAAAAAGCAGCTCTGGATGAGACTGTTGCAATTGAACGTCCAGGCTTCGATGAAGAAGCACCGCGTCCGAAGAAAAAACCACGTCCGGTAAAACCGGCACCGCGCGCAATGGAAGATCCGATCGAGGAATTTTCCGATGCACTGGACAGTGCCTTTGAGGATCAGCCGAAACCGGTCAGACGCAAACAGATCGATAACAGAAAGTCAGAACAGACTTACTCCAACATTCCGCCGAAGCATGTGCGTGAATCCCGTGAAAAAGAAATGCGTGAGAATTACCAGAATATGCTTGATGAAGATGACGAGGATGAAGGCGGACGTTTTCCGGTCGTACTGGTCGTGATTCTTGTCATTCTGATCCTTGCTGCAGCTGCATTTGCCGGATACTGGTTCTTCCTCCGGTAATCGGATTTTGCTTTTCGTATATTTTAGTGAATGAAATTCATTACATAAAAGAGGAGTCTGCCTCAGCCATTAACCGGCAATGCAGACTCCTTTTTTCTGATTCTATTTTTTCTTTCGTTTTACCGACTCTTCAATAATCCGGCACACTTCATCCTTGTTTTTCCCGAGTGCAAAACCAAGTTCTGAATACAGGCTCTGTTCCGCCTTTTGAAAATAGCGCTCATCTACCATCATCGTTTTTTTGCCCTGGGCCATTCTTTTCTGCTTGCGCAAGTATATCATTTTAATAATACTGATCAGAGATTCCGGATCGCCGCTTCGAACCGCTTCCTTATATCGCTGCTCCCTCATTTTTTCATTGTCCACCCACATTTCCTCAATCTCGGGTATTTTGTCGATCAGTTTCAAAGCTTCCTCTTCCGTCATAGCCTTTCTGATATTGGTTTTTGTGTCGACAGGGACATATATTTTTTCGGCCTTCTCTCCAACCGGTATCAATAAATAGTACTCTTTCTTGCAATCAACTCCAGACATGTTCAAATGCAGGATGTCTTCCACTTTGCATACACCATCTGTAGATTTTACAATGTAATCTCCAATTTGATACACAATCATACCTCCTTCATTCTCCGCTCGATATTCGCTGTGTCTACTTCGATTTCTACAACCGACACATTCCAAAACAGCACCTTATAATATATGATACCATTTTTTTCGTCCAAATTTCAAAGGTATAAATTCACAAAAAATAAAAAGTATCCGTGCACACAGAATCGTGACAGGAATCATTACAAGAATCAGAATACCGGCCAAACCGGTAGACGCAATCCCCATGACAGTTAGGATTGATATCAAAACAGCAGGAACAACCATGATGAGCAGTTTATTCTTTACATATGTAGGTCCATTTCCACGTCCAATCATACCGAGTGTCATACATCCGAAAAGTGCCGGTAAGAGGTAATTACTGGCTGTTGAAAAATACTCATTCTGAAGGATTCCTTTCAATGATGCAATCAATAATACACCGACAAACAGAACGATCAGTGTTACGATTCTTGCGCGCTTATCTTCGTTGTTAACAATAAATGTCCAGAAAACTTTACTAGCATTACTTCTGAGCAAAGAATTACATAAAAAAAACAATGGAGCATAAACTCCATTGTTTCCAGAGCGACAGACGGGACTCGAACCCGCGACCTCCACCTTGGCAAGGTGGCGTACTACCAACTGTACTACTATCGCATGTATGAATTTGCGTTCCTCTGAACAAAATATAGTATACCCTATATGCGTGCACTTCGTCAACCCTTTTTTTCGTTTTGCATGTATGACTTTTCATTTGTTTCAAACGAATTGTCAGCAAAATATCCACAAATCCTCAAAAAGTTGAACATGCATTTCTTCACAAATCAGTTGACAAATGTTCATTCATAAGGTATAGTATATATTGTTCTGAGGAACGACAATTACACATGCGATAGTAGTACAGTTGGTAGTACGCCACCTTGCCAAGGTGGAGGTCGCGGGTTCGAGTCCCGTCTGTCGCTCTTTAACCACTGAGATATCCCAGTGGTTTTCTTTTATACAATTTTTTTGCAAGTCTAGATTATTCGTCATGGAAGTGAAGTTTTCTATAGAAAAAAGCACGTCATCCATTTTCTGGACAGCGTGCTTCTCTTCTTTTATTCTTATTCTTCTTCCTTCTCTTCCTTTGTTCCCGCAAGTTCCAGTCCCAGCTCTTCCAGCTGTTTTTTGTCAACTGCTGCCGGAGCCTCGGTCATCAAATCAGATGCATCCTTCACCTTCGGGAATGCGATCACGTCGCGGATGCTGTCCTGTTTTGCCATCAGCATAACCAGACGATCCAGTCCGTAAGCAAGTCCTGCGTGCGGCGGTACACCGTATTTAAACGCATTCAATAAGAATCCAAACTGTTCTTCGGCCTGCTCGGGTGTGAAACCGAGTACTTCAAACATCTTACTCTGGATTTCCTGATTGAAGATACGCACACTTCCTCCTCCGATCTCGTTTCCGTTCAGAACGATATCGTATGCTTTGGCACGTACTCTTCCCGGATCAGAATCGATGTACTGAAGGTCTTCTTCCATCGGCATGGTGAACGGATGATGCATCGCTGTGAAACGATTCTGCTCTTCACTCCACTCAAGAAGCGGGAATTCCGTTACCCAGAGGAATTTGTATTCGTTTTTATCCAGAAGTTCCATCTGTCGTGCGAGCTCCAGGCGGAGTGCTCCGAGGACATCCCATACCACTTTATTCTTATCAGCAGCAAAGAGAAGCAGGTCGCCGTTTTCTCCTCCCATAGCCTCGATCAATGCTTTCTGTTGTTCTTCATTCATGAATTTAGCAAAGGAAGATTTCACGGTACCGTCTTTCTGGATTGCAATGTAGGCCAGTCCTTTTGCACCATAGTCCTTTGCGAAATCAACCAGCTTGTCAATTTTCTTTCTCGGCATCGCGCCCTGTCCTTTTGCGTTAATGCCACGGACAGTTCCGCCTTTTTCAATCGCATTCTTAAAGACTACAAAATCAAAATCTTTTACAACTTCTGTCACATTCTGAAGTTCCATACCGAAACGAATGTCCGGTTTGTCGGATCCGAAGCGATCCATGGCCTCCTGCCAGGTCATTCTCTGGATCGGAAGCTCAACATCGATATCCAGCACTTCTTTGAACAGCTTTGCAAGAAGACGTTCATTGACATCGATCACATCGTCTACATCAACAAAAGACAATTCCATATCGATCTGTGTAAATTCCGGCTGACGGTCAGCACGGAGATCCTCGTCACGGAAACACTTTACGATCTGGAAATAGCGGTCATATCCGGAACACATCAAAAGCTGTTTGAAAATCTGCGGTGACTGCGGAAGTGCATAGAAATTTCCCGGATGAACACGGCTCGGAACAAGATAATCTCTTGCGCCTTCCGGTGTACTCTTGATCAGGAAAGGAGTCTCAATCTCAAGAAATCCTTCTTCTGCAAGGAACTGACGAGTCAGCGTTGCCACACGGCTTCTCATCATCAGATTTCTCTGAATATCCGGTCTTCGAAGATCAAGGAAACGATATTTCAAACGCAGATCTTCCTTTGTCTTGGAATTCTCTTCAATCGGGAACGGAGGTGTCTCGGATTCGGACAACACCCTGAGTTCTTCCGGTTTGATCTCGATGGCACCGGTTGCCAGATTTTCATTGACCGCACCGGAACGAGCTTCTACTTTTCCTACAACCGCAATGACAAATTCACTTCTCAGCTTCGCAGCCTTTTCAATAATCTCCGGAGCTGTGCTTCCCTCTTCACATACGACCTGAATGATTCCTGAACGGTCACGCACATCGACGAAAACCAGTCCTCCTTTATTTCTGTTCTTCTGAACCCATCCCATGATGGTCACTCTCTCACCAATATTTGCCTCGGAAAGTTCCGCACAACGGTGCGTTCTTTTCAGGCCCATCATTGATTCTGCCATGATTTCTTCCTCCTGTTTTTATCTATTTACAGTTCCATTACGGAATCTTTATAGCAATCCGTAATATCCTCATACCCATCCGCGATCAGCTGATCCTTCTGGAATTTTTTATTCTTCTTCATGTTGGCGATCAGAACCTGCTTTCCGTTTGCACGGTCTTCTTTCGCCATAGCAAGTACTTTCAGAATTCCTTCCTGATGCATGCCTTTCTCCAGAAGGTATGCCTTCTTCTGACGCTTTGACGGGATCTCATATCCATTCTCCAGAAGAAGCATAACAATACGCTCAAATCCAATCGAGAATCCACATGCCGGGGTGTCCTGACCGGTAAATTTACCGATCATCTTATCATAACGCCCGCCTCCGGCGACTGCACCGCCAAACTCATCCATCGTAACCTCGAAAATAGTTCCGGTATAATAAGACTGTCCGCGCACCAGAGTCGGATTAAATTTCACTTTAAAATCTGCCTCCTTAGCACTTTCCACGCAGGAAATGATCGTTTCCATGCTGTCTGCCACCTTCTCATCTAGGAATCCTGCCAGCTTCTTGCGGCAGAAACGGATTCCTTCCACATCCGGGCTGATCTCATCAAAAAGCCCCAGATAGGTGTCAACATTTTCTTTGGTATACCCCATCTCCTGGAGTTCAGCTCCGACACCTTCAGCTCCGATCTTATCCATCTTATCCAGAATAATAAATACTTCATCGAAATCTTCTTCTTTAAAGCCGCTGTATGCTGCCATGGCTTTCAGAATATTCCGGTCATTAATATTGACGGTGAAATTATGGAAATCCATCTTCCCAAGCATCGTTGTGGTCGCCAGAATCAGCTCGATCTCGGCCAGATTGCCCGGTTCTCCGAGAATATCGATATCACACTGCATGAACTGGCGGAACCGGCCTCTCTGCGGACGGTCAGCACGCCATACATTTCCGATCTGAAGCGCCTTAAATGGAGACGGTAGTTCATTTGCATGGTTTGCGTAATATCTTGCGAGCGGTACAGTCAGATCATAGCGGAGTCCTCCGTCCACCAGATCCGCCTCTTCTTTCGCCTCATCGATCTTAAGCTTCTCACCACGTTTCAAAATCTTGAAGATCAGTTTTTCGTTATCTCCACCCTGTTTACTGCAGAGATTCTCAATATGTTCCACACATGGAGTCTCCATGGAGGTAAACCCGAAAGTTTTGTAAGTGTCTTTGATCATCTGGATTACGTAATCCCGGATCTCCATCTCCTTCGGGAGCATGTCCTTCATACCGGTAACCGGTTTCTTCTTTAATGCCATAGCCATTCTCCTTTTCGTTCTATCATCTCATGGACTCGTGAAATATACTCTCCCACGTCCCTGACATTTTCTATTCTGATCAGATTCGTCATTCTGCCGTTCCTGCTGCCCGGCGCCGGAATCTCATAGGGAAGTACGATCTTGGTGGAAGCACCCGCCCCCGCTGCAATGATCGATTGTTTTTCCTCCATAATTAGTATATTGTAAATTCCGGCTTTGTCAACCTTTGCATAGCCCACATTTTCAAAATTTCCGGCGATATTCTTCTGCCGATACAGATAATACGGATGCAGATCCATCTCTCTCGCAGCCACAGACGCCATATCGATCATTTCTTCCAGCTCACGGGCCATCTGTGCATTCTTCATCTGCTCCTCTCCCGCGTTTCCGCCGCCCGTCTGCTGGGCCTTCTCCCTTGTAAGCCGGGAACCATGCTTCATTGCAAGTGCATGTACAGTCAAGCTGTCCGGCTCCAGCTGCCGTATCTGACGCAGTGTGTCTTCCATATCACAGGGATGCTCTCCCGGGAGACCGGCAATGAGATCCATATTGATGTTGTCAAATCCGATTTCGCGGGCCATATGATAGACGCATACGATATCTTCTACTGTGTGATGACGTCCGATCGCATCCAGAGTCCTCTGCTGCATCGTCTGTGGATTGATGGAAATCCGCCCAACGTTGTGCCGGTATATAACTTCCAGTTTCTCCTTCGTGATACTGTCCGGACGCCCTGCCTCGATTGTAAACTCTTTCAGCTCTTCATAGCTGAATTTTTCTTCCAGATGGGTAAGCACCCGATCCATCTGCTCTGCGCTCAGCGTCGTAGGCGTTCCTCCGCCCATATAGATCGTGTTCAAATTTTTATTGCGTGACATTTCGGCAATGCCGGTCAGTTCCTCCAGAAGCGCATCCACATACTCATCCGTACGTTTTTCCCATTTTGCGATCGGATAAGACGTGAAGGAACAATAACTGCAGGTCGTGGGGCAAAACGGAATTCCGATATAGAGGCTGTATCCATTTTCATAATCCAGCTTTCCAAGCTGTTCCTTCTCCCGTTTTGCGATTTCGATACCGAGGCGTGCTTTCTTCTCACCTACCACATAAGTATCTGCCATAAATCTGACGATTTCGTCATCAGAAAATCCTTCCTCCAGCTTCTCCATGAGCATTTTCGTCGGACGTACTCCTGTCATATCCCCCCATGCATGGCTTTCTCCTGTGAGTTCTGACAACCATATATATAATTTTTTATTGATATATCTCTTTTTTTCCCTTTTATCTGCAATCGGATCCGTTTCAGACGGTTCAACCGTAAAGATTCCCGGTTCGTTACTACCTAAAAAGGTTCCGCGAACCTCTTCGTCGTTTGCTTGGCAACAAAAACAAGAATCACCATCCACTCTGATCTGAATCAGTGATTCTTGTTCTGCATCCACCGTCTGGTTTATCACGGCATCCGGAAAGAACGATTTTACGATATGATACATGTCGTAGGTATACCGCTCATTCTGACATATAATCTGAATCATGCCTTATTAAACCTCTTCTGCCTGTGTTTTTCTATCCATTTTCATGTTACACATAAGGATTATTTACCTTTTCATTCCCGATCGTTGTTGCACCCATATGTCCCGGATACACGATCGTCTCGTCCGGGAGAAGGAACAGCTTCTCCTTAATCGAACGGATCAGATCCGAAGTACTGCTCGTCGCGAAATCAGATCTTCCCACGGAGCAGCAGAACAGCGTGTCTCCGCTGAAAAGTACATTTGCATCTTTCACATAATAACAGACACCTCCTGCCGTATGTCCCGGTGTATGAATCACCTGAAATTCATATCCGATCAACGACAGCACATCTTTGTCATGAATCACCTCACCGCCTGCATAGCTGTATCCCGCCGTATAGGTCGTAGATTCGTTCAGTTCCGCTTTGTGAAGGAGGTCCAGATCATTTTCTTCCACATAAACCGGGATTTCCCCAAACATGGCTATAATCTTATCAATTCCCATAATATGATCAAAATGCGCATGCGTCAGAAGGATGGCTTTGGGTTTTAATTGTTCCTCTTCCATATAACTCACCATTTTCCGTGAAAGATTCGCCGGATCAACGATGACCGCTTCCTTCGTGTCTTCATTTGACAGAATATAACAATTGGTACTGATAATACCTGTTACAAACTTCTCTATTTTCATATTCATATCCTCTTCTTACGATATATTTTCTATTTAACCGACTGCACGTTCAATATCCAGCACACCTTGAAGCTGACGGAGCTTTTCAATCACTTTCGCCAGTTCCTCACGCCCATGTACGACAAAACCTGCTTCGATCGTTGCCGTTCCCTGCTTGCTGGTGCGCACATTCATAGACTTCACATCAATATTCATCTCCGTCAGGACTTTGGACATATCCATCAGCAATCCCTGACGATCATTTGCATACATCTTGATTTCGGCCAGATAACTTCCGTTGCCTTCACCGTCCGCCGGTTTTTCCCACTCAGCCGGTATTAGTCGTGCACGTTCCGGCTCTGATAAATGAATCATATTCACACAATCCGTCCGATGGATCGACATGCCGCGGCCTCGAGTGATAAATCCGACGATCTCGTCACCCGGAACAGGATTACAGCATCTGGAAAAGCGCACTGCCATATCGTCAATTCCCTTAACAACGATTCCACTTTTCGATTTTGCAATGTGAACCTTATTCTTGGATGCCTCCGCGATCTTTTCCATTACGATCTCGTCGGTGATCTCTTTTTTGTGATCCTTGCCGTATTCTTCAACAAGACGGTTGATCACCTGACCTTCTTTCAGGCCGCCGTGTCCGACCGCCGCCAGAATAGAATCCCAGTCACGAAATCCGTATTTTTCCTGCACGATCTGCATGTATTTCGGCTTCAAAAGATCAGCCAGTACAAATCCTTTCGCCTTGCTGTAGGCCAGCATCATTTCTTTTCCGCGTACAATATTTTCTTCGCGGAACTCTTTCTTGAACCACTGATTGATCTTATTCTTCGCCTGTGTACTTTTGACGATATTCAGCCAGTCCCGGCTGGGACCTTTGGAATTCTGTGAAGTCAGGATCTCGATCCTGTCACCGTTTTGTATCTTATAATCAATATTGACCAGCTTACCGTTCACACGCGCACCGACCATTTTATTGCCGACTGCAGTGTGGATCGCATAGGCAAAGTCAATCGGCGTAGAACCATTCGGAAGGTTCTTCACGTCTCCGTTCGGGGTAAAGCAATATACATCCTCCGCAAACAGGTCCAGATCTCCTTTGAGGAGGTTCATAAATTCCCGGTTGTCGGACATATCTTTCTGCCACTCCAGGATCTGTCTGAGCCAACTCAGCTTCTCCTCTTCCTTCGCTTCTACGCTCTTCTTACCGTCATTTGATTCCTTATATTTCCAGTGTGCGGCAATACCATATTCTGCCGTTTTGTGCATCTCTTTGGTTCGGATCTGAATTTCAAACGGCTGGCCGACAGAGCTCATCAAAGTCGTGTGAAGCGACTGATACATATTTGCCTTCGGCATAGCAATATAATCCTTGAATCTTCCCGGAACCGGTGTGTACATCTCGTGAATGACTCCCAGCGCAGCGTAACAGTCTTTCACAGAATCTACAATGATCCGGACTGCGAACAGATCATAGATCTGATCCACGGTTTTATCCTGGTTGACCATCTTTTTATATATACTGAAGAAATGTTTCACTCGACCGTTGACTTCCGCCTCAATGTTCGCATTTTCCATATGAGCGGAGACCTCATCCACGATCTGCTGAACAAACTCCTCTCTCTCTGTCTTTCTCGCATTGATCTGTTTCACCAGATCATAGAATACTTCCGGTTGAGAGTATTTCAGTGCCAGGTCATCCAACTCTGTCTTTATTTTAGAAATACCAAGCCTCTGCGCGATCGGCGCGTAGATGTCCATGGTCTCTTTCGCCTTTTCCTTCTGCTTCTCCGGCCGCATATACTGCAGAGTCCGCATATTATGCAGACGGTCTGCAAGTTTAATAATGATAACGCGGATATCTTTTGCCATAGCAAGGAACATTTTCCTAAGGTTCTCCGCCTGAACATCCAGCTTATCCGCCGAATAGGATAACTGTCCCAGCTTCGTCACACCGTCCACCAGAAGTGCGACTTCGTCTCCGAATTCTTCCTTGATCTCATCATACGTCATGACCGTATCTTCCACAACATCGTGAAGGATTCCTGCTGTGATCGTCTCCTTATCCATCTCCAGCTGCGCCAGAATGATTCCAACCCAGAGCGGATGAATGATATAGGCTTCCCCGGACTTTCTCTTCTGACCTTCATGCGCGTTTTTCGCGATACAATATGCTTTTTCGACCATTGAGATGTCCGCCGACGGATGATATTTCTGAATCCGCGCAATTAAACTATTATACAATTCATCCGGGTTCTGATAGTCTGCAGGTGCCTTTACCGCATGGCCATCGACGATATCCAGTTTTTTATTACTCGCTTCAATCAGCGGCTCCTGACTGATGTCCCATCCATCTGCCATATCTTCCCCCTCCTTTTCCTTAGTTTCCGGGATATTGGATTACGGACTCAACCGGATAACCTTCCAGTTTGCTCCGTCCCTTCAATCCTTCCAGCTCAATCAGACAAAGAAAGCCTACAACTTCTCCGCCCAGTTCCTCGACCAGCTTAATGATTGCTTCTGCGGTTCCTCCTGTTGCAAGAAGATCATCCACTATGATCACTTTATCTCCCGGCTTGATGGAGCGCTTGTGAATCTCGATTTCCGCGGTGCCGTACTCCAGCTCATAGGAAGCAGATATCGTCTCACATGGAAGTTTTCCCTTCTTTCGCACCGGCACAAATGCCTTGTGATGGTTGTACGCGATCGGCATTCCGAAAATGAAACCTCTGGATTCCGGTCCGACAATCACATCAAATTCTCTGTCACCTATTTTTTCTTCCAGACCATCAATTGCAAGATGAAGTCCATCCGCATTTTCCAATACACTTGTCACGTCTCTGAAAATAATTCCCTCCTGCGGGAAATCCGGAATACTTACTACATAATCTTCTAACTTTTTCATGAAACCTTCCACCCTTTGTACGCATAATAAAATATTATTAATTATATCACAAAATTCTGAATTTTCAAAATCTATTTATAATTTTGAATCACAATCTGTGGAGTTTTTATTCCCTGGTATTCATTGATATCGGGATAATATGTAAATGCCATTTCGATTCCCTTCTCTGCGCGGATTCTTGGCACATTCCTGCCGCTCAGCATATCCTGATATGCCCGATCCCCGAACTTCTGTTTTATATAATTCAAAAAGCCTTCTATATCACCGAAATACATTGCATCGATCCCGGTTCCGTTCGTATCTTCCACGCGAAGTTTCAACACATTCCGATTTTTTCCCAGGATCCGCGCTCCAAGAACATGTACTTTTCGTTCTGCAAACAGCGGCTTCGCGTTAGCCTTTCCGAATGGTTCCAGAACCTTTATATCTCCGACAAATTTCTCCGTCACCGCAGAAAAAGGAAGCTGCATATCAATCTGTATCTTTTCCACGAGGTCTTCCTCTGATAGCTGTGATTTCCGGTTGATCTCCTGGCGGAACTGCTCCAGATTCTCTTCCGGAAGCGAGAGACCTGCCGCCATCTTATGTCCGCCAAACCGCGTCAGAAGATGCGCACAGCGATTCAATCCTTCATACATGTGCCATGTCTCAATTGATCGACCGGATCCTTTCAGCCCTTCCTGGGCGCGGGTCAGGACAAACACCGGTCGGTAATATTTCTCCCTGACTCTTCCTGCCACGATTCCCGCAAGACTCTCATGACACTGCGGAAGATAGATTACCAGAACATCATCATCCCGGATCTCCGTATTCTCAACCTGAATAAACGCTTCCTCCACCGCCTGGGCCGTCATGTCCTTTCTGCTGTCATTCAAAGCCTTCAAATCCCCTGCCAGCACATCTGCCTCTTTCTGCGTTCTTGCTTCCAAAAGCTCCAGCGCCCGCTTCGCTGTATCCAGACGGCCGCTTGCATTCATGCACGGTCCCAGGACAAATCCAATATGATAGGTATTCAGGTTCGCAGCATTGACTCCTGTACATTCAATCAGCGCTTTTAATCCCTTATTCTTCGTACGCTTCAGCATTTCCAGGCCCTGCTTTACGAAAATACGATTTTCATCCACGAGATCCACCACATCTCCAACCGTGGCAATGGCGACATTTTCCATCAAATAATCCAACTCACATACATCACTGTCCATTGCTTCTGCCAATGCTTCCACAAGCTTATAGGCGACTGCAGCTCCGCAGAGACCTTTAAATGGATACAGACAATCCGCTCTTTTGGGATCAACAACCGCATCCGCCTCCGGGAGAAGATATGCTCTTTCGCCTTCCTCTTCGCGATAAGGTACTTCATGATGATCTGTCACAACCACCGTCATCCCCATGCTTTTTGCATAAGCTATTTCTTCTGCCGCCGCAATCCCATTGTCGCAGGTCACAATGGTGTCAACATCCGCGTCAAGTGCCCGGTCGATCAGGTGGCGATTTAATCCATATCCGTCTTTCATTCGATCCGGAATATCACTGTCCACATCAGCTCCCAGATAACGGAACCCTTCCAGGAGAATGTAGGTCGACTGTATTCCGTCTATGTCATAATCCCCGATAACACGGATACGCTTTCCTGCCCGGATCCGCTCCACAAGGACATTGACAGCCTTATCCATATCCTTCATCAACATTCCATCATAGAGATCCGCAATCGTTCCGTTCAAATATTTCGCAATCGCCTCATCCCCGATGACATCTCTGTTTCGAATCAGTGAAGCGATTCGCGGACTGATATGAAATTTCTCACTGATATGTGCAAAATCCGCACCTTTTCTCAAAAGTACCCAGTTTTCCATCTTATCGTTTCCTTTCAATCTTATCCTGATATATGGAAAAGGTGTCGGAAAACTCCAACACCTTTTCTCTATCAAATTTCATAATACAATTTATTTTTTCTTCTTTCCGCCTGCCGGAACTTCTATCTTCTTCCATTTGGTCTTCATCATATACCACAGGGCTCCTGTGATGCATACAGAAGAATATCCGCCGCATACGATACCTACCATCAGAGGGCTTGCGAATTCCTTAATCGAACTTACGCCCAGGATGTAGATCACTGCAACCATGACAAAGGTAGTGAGTGAAGTATAAATACTTCTGGTAAGTGTATTGGTGATACTCTTATTTACTACGTCTGCCAGGCTTTCATCCCGTTTCTTCAAATGTATTTCTTCACGGATACGGTCGAATATAACGATCGTCGCATTGATGGAGTATCCGACAATAGTAAGCATACATGCGATGAATGTATTTCCTACGGAGACTCTTGCCACTGCGTAGAAAGCCAGTACTACAAGAACATCGTGCAAAAGTGCGATAACCGCGCTGGTTGCGAAACGGATGTCTTTGAAACGGAACCAGATGTAGATCAGCATACAGATCGTAGCGATAATTACCGCGATGATCGCATCCGTTCTCATCTCTTTGCTGACAGTAGAACTGATATTTTCTGCTGTAATCAGAGATTCATCTACTCCGAATTTATCTACAAGTGCCTGATTCAACGCTTCTCTCTGTTCCAGATCCAATGTCGTAGTCTTAATGATCACCTGTGTGCTGTCTTTCACCTTCTGCGTCTGAACATTCTTATCGCCGGTCACCTCTTCTACAACCGGTACGATGAGAGAATCAATTTCCTTGATATCATAATCTTCATTGAAGGTCACATTGGTAGCCGTACCACCCTTAAATTCCAAGCTGTAATTCAGAGAGCCATTTCCGCCTGCTGACTGCACCCCCATTGTAATCAGGCCAACCGCAATGACTGCAATCGAAATTGCGAAACAAAGATTCTTTTTGCCAAGGAAATTGAATACCTTTGTCTCTTTCTTCTTTTTTGCATAGAATTTCTCATCACGGATTCCAATTGCATAGAAGGAAAATACAATTACTCGAGTGATCACAAGTGCTGTGAACATGGAAATCACGATACCAAGAGCAAGTGTCTGAGCAAATCCTTTGACAGAACCGGAGCCCTTAAGTCCCAGTACGATTGCCGCGATCAAAGTAGTCACGTTACCATCCACGATCGCGGACATTGCCTTCTTAAATCCGTTTCTGAGTGATGATCTCACACTCACTCCGGCAGCAATCTCTTCCCTCACACGCGCGAAGATAATAACATTCGCATCAACTGCCATACCGATACCGAGGATAATACCCGCGATTCCAGGAAGAGTCAGTGTAATGTCAAATGCGTTCAAAAGTACAATGACCAGTCCTGTATAAATGAGAAGTGCAAGTCCTGCAGCAAAACCAGGAAGCAGGTATACAATACACATGAAGATAAAGACTAACGCAAGACCGATCGCTCCTGCTTTCAAGCTTGTACTGATTGCTTCCTCACCAAGCTGTGCCCCCACTACATTGGAACGGAGTTCTTCCAGTTCCAGCTTCAGTCCACCGATTCGGATCGTTGAAGCAAGTGTGTCAGCTTCCTCATAATCTGCCATACCTTCGATGACAGCCTGTCCATTTTCAATCACAGAATTAACCACCGGTGCACTGATCGTTTCGCCATCATAAACAATGGCGATCTGCTTTCCAAGATTTTCTTCCGTTGCCTTTGCAAATTTCTCTGCGCCTTCGTCCGTAAGCTCCAGAGCCACAACATACTCATTATTCTTTGTCGTGCTGTTCTGCTGAGTCTGTGCCTGAGCACTCTTCACATCAGAACCACTTAATACGACTTCTCCGTTCGGATCCTGGAATTCCAGTGAGCCCGGTTTTCCGAGTTCTTCCAGAACAGTATTTGCATCGGAAACACCCGGAATCTCAATGCTGATCCGGTCATCGCCTTCCTGATAAACAGAAGCCTCTGTACTGTACTGTTCCACACGTTTCTGTAATTTGTAGATGGTATCTGCCATCTCTTCTTTGGTCGGATTCTTGTCCTTTGCCTGATAGGTAATGCTGACACCGCCGGCAAGATCAAGACCCAGGTTAATGTTCTTTGCTGCACCGGAATGTGAGGATCCGAATCCCTGAGCACAGGTAAATCCAAGCAGTCCCATAAGTGCAGCGATCAGAACAAGGCTGATAATCCCTTTACTTTTCTTCATGTCCTACTTCCTTTCTTCTGCCAAAGCAGCCTTTATCATGATTGCACATTCTACCCGCTTACGCTCCATCTCGCATCCGATGTCATAGGAGTCGTTCAGACCGCCTGCATATTTATATGCATTCGCCATACAGCCTCCGCTGCAATAGAATCTGGCAAAACATTTCTTGCATTTTTCCTTGGTATATACATTACAGCACCGGAATGCGTCCGCAATCTCCGGTTTTGTAATTCCTTCATCCACATTTCCCATCAGGAAATCTTCATCTCCGACAAACTGATGGCACGGATAGAGATCGCCCCACGGAGTTACCGACAAATACTCTGTTCCGGATCCGCATCCGGACAATCTCTTATACAGGCACGGTCCGCCTTCCAGATCGATCATAAAATGGAAGAAATTAAAGCCTTCGCCCTTTCTTTCCTTCTCAATCACGAACTGCGCCAGCTTATCATATTCTTCAAAAATCTTCGGCAGATCCTCTTCACGGATCGCATACGGATCCGAAGCATCCCCGACAACCGGTTCGATGGACATCTGTTTGAACCCAAGCTCTGCAAAATGCTTTACATCCTCGGAGAAGTCCAGATTATTTCTGGTAAATGTTCCCCGGATATAGTAACGCTCCTGATTTCTGGAATCCGCAAGTTTCTGGAATTTCGGCACGATCAGATCATAACTGCCCTTCCCGTTTCGGAACGGTCTCATACGGTCATTGACTTCTTTTCTTCCGTCGAGACTCATGACCACGTTATCCATCTCTTTATTGATAAACTCCTGGATCTCATCATTCAGCAGAACACCATTCGTCGTCACTGTAAAACGAAAATGCTTATTATGTATCTTCTCCTGTTCTCTTCCGTATGCAACAAGATCCTTGACAACCTGCCAGTTCATCAGCGGTTCCCCGCCGAAGAAATCCACTTCCAGATTACGTCTGCTGCCCGAATTGGCAATCAGGAAATCCAGGGCTTTCTTTCCCACTTCAAAACTCATCATGGCTCTTCTTCCATGATATTCTCCTTCTTCTGCAAAGCAGTATCTGCATGCCAGATTGCAGTCATGCGCAATATGCAGGCACATTGCCTTCACAACCGTCTTGCGTTTCACGACCTCACCGATGAGCGGCTCATAAGTATCCTTCACAAATAACTGCCCCGACTCCGTGAGTTCTGTCACATCCTCTAATATTTCTCTTAATTCTTCTTCCGGATATTTATCCTTCAGCTCCGCTTTCACTGCCTCCCAGGTCTCATCCTGACGAAGCGTCTCGGCTGTCTGGTTCTCATTCCTTGCATTCAGACATGCAATCACGTCATATGCTGCCTGATCCACCGTATGAACGCATCCGCTGTTGATATCCATCACGATCAAATATCCGTTATTCTGGTACTGATGAATCACAACCGGTACCCCTTTCTAATTTGTTTTCCATAACGCCAATAGACAGCGGCTTTTAGCCGCTGCCTTGATTCATACTAAGATAAAATTCTCTTATTTGCTGTGCTCGCAAGTCTGATTTCCTACGGTACAGGATGTCTTACAAGCAGACTGGCAAGATGTCTGGCATTCTCCACATCCGCCTTTTTTTACTGTATTGTTCAGAGTCTGTGTATTCAATGTCTTAATATGCTTCATTGCAATCTCCTCCTTACTTTTCACTATGCACTATAGTATATCACAACACCCTTGACAGCGTCAACGTCAAAGTGTTACAAGTTTTCTTCTCATGAGAGCATACCTCCCAGCATCCCCCCCGCCACACAAAGTGCAAATGAAACCAGCATACTGCTTCCTCCCTGGATTGTGCGGTATACACCGATTGAAATCATGAGAAGCAGTGCAAAATACAGGATTCCGATCAGAGTCCCCCACAGGAACCGCCTCGTTCCTGCCAGCTTGCCTGCTATCATTCCTCCGATAAAAGCAGATACCAGATACACGATCAGGATTCCGATCTCTACTTTCTTCTCATCCAGTCCAAACTTATACAGCAAAAACGTCAGAAGCAAAAGAAGCAGGGCTGTCACGATATAAGAAGCAAGCAATGCCTTCAGTATTTGAATCGGTTTGATCACAGAATTCACTTTCTTTTCCATGTTCTGTTCCTCCTTATCTAAAACATGTGTATGCAGATAAGTTTAAAATCAGAACGAAAAGCTGTTTCTAATCGTACAGGAACTTTACATAAATGATGGATTGTTGTCGGAGCAGACATATCACAGAACACACCGTTGAGCATCTCTCTTTTTTCCGTTTTATTATCCCTTTTAGGGTTCTTCAATATTTATTACAAATGTTTACCTGGGTATTTGGGCAATAATACCGGATAATAGTTCTGCCTTGCGAGTGAACTATGGCAATTAGTATTATCATAAATCAAGTTTAGAATAAGGTCAGCTGCAGTCTTTCCCTATGTAAAAAGGAATGCCCACCATCCGGTAAGCATTCCTCTGATAATTCCATATTTTCTGCCAGAATGATTCTTTTCCTAATGGGTCGTTCCCATTGCTTCTTCAATGTCTTCTGTATTGTTTACAGTAGCCTCAATCGCATATTCAAGGCACTTCGCAATCATTTCCAGAGACATGAACGGAGTCCCGTTCGGCTTATCGACCACCTGCTCAGCAGCAAATGGTACATGAATAAATCCGGCACGAATGTTGGTATATTTTGTTGCTGCCATATGAAGTACGTTATACATCACACAGTTGCATACATAGGTTCCTGCTGTATAGGAAATATGGCAAGGGATTCCATGATCACGGATGTTCTTTACAATTGCCTTAACCGGAATCGTCGCAAAATATGCCGGTGCGCCGTCCACCTGAAGCGGTTCATCCATAGGCTGCTCTCCGGCATTATCCGGAATACGCGCTTCTGCAAGGTTCACTCCCACCTGTTCGATGGTAACACAAGAGCGACCGCCTGCCTGTCCGACATTGATGACAACGTCCGGCTGATATTTCTGGATCCCTGCTTCTACAGCCGGACCACTCTTTGAAAACACCGTCGGAATCTCCAGTTTAATGATCTCTGCCCCCGCGATCGTATCCGGCAATAATTTTACTGCCTCATATGCAGGATTTACTTTTTCTCCCCCAAACGGGTCAAAACCTGTTACTAATACCTTCATGTTCGTTTCCTCCTTACGACTTTTTCTGACCATTGACAAAAAGTTCCGCATGCGGAACTTTTTGTACCACCGCCGGTACTAATATACCACCGGTTCTGGTATGATAATCTTCCCTTGCTGCATAATCTGTCTATTATCAGTATAAATGTCCGGTTCCAGACACACAAGGTCAAAATGACCATTTGCGTTCTGCTTGCCTCCCAGCGCCAGATTCCTTCCCAGGCCAATATGAAAAGTTCCGTATGCCGATTCGTCTTCGATATAACAATTTCCCAGACACCGGGAATAAGAATTCAGACCAATCCCAAATTCTCCTCCGATATAGATTCTCGGATCCCTGTATTCTTCCATATAGTTTTTCAGTTTTATGCCGGTATGCGTTTCTTCTATATCTGTTATCCGCCCCTCGTGAAACAGAATCCGGGTCGGCTCATTTGCACGCCCTATATAACCGAGAGAACCGTCCAGCATCATAACGCCTTCTGTCTTCGTCTCCTCGATCGGAACGTATACCTCAATGCTGGCAGAAGAATATCCTTTTCCATCTTTGATCACACCGTTGAAGAAGCCCGGATTCCGGTTTTCTTTATACATGACCAGATCCGTTCCCGCCGATGTCGTCACATGGATTTTTTCAGAACTGCGAAGGTATTTCATGATCACCTTCGCCATCAGACGGCTTTTCTTCGTATCCATCGTCATGAAATCATATTCCAGCATGGATCTGCCATCATTTGTAGAAAGCGGGAGGGACAGGAACTTCTTGTGCTTCTGAATCGCACGTTTTGCCGCTTTTGTGGTCACAAGTGAATAATCGGTCGCAGCGATTATGGCCGTATACGGGTCGAACACTTCCTCATTCGTGTCAAAAAATACCCCTACCAGCCTTCCTGCATCTTCCACAGTCAGCGTATTGACCGATCTTGCTCTTCCGATCGCACATTTCCGCAGCATTCTCGCTTCCGGCAAATGCTCTCTTGTCGTCACGATCAGCAGCTTGTCCCACGGCTTCACCCGGACCCAGTCACAAATCACAATTTGGGCTCCCCGCTCCATATCCCGACTCATCTTTCCATCATCCTTTTTCGTAAATGCTTATTTGAATAAGATCATATAGCAGATCTGGAATACCAGCATGATCATAGCTATAAGAACCTGATTCTTAATAACACCCCAGCGATCCTTCATATTCAGAATAGCAACCGGAACGATATTGAAGTTTGCAGCCATAGGTGTACAGAGCGTTCCACAATATCCGCATGTAAGAGCAAGCATACCGATTATAACCGGATTTGCTCCATAAGCAAGTACGAACGGTGCGCCGATACCAACTGTCATAACTGTGATCGCTGCAAATGCGTTACCCATGATCATAGTAAATAATACCATACCTACTGCATATACAATAATACCTAAATTTACATTTCCCTTCGGAACGATATTTTCTACGATACCCGCAATCACTTCGCCGACACCTGCTGCAGTGAACACGCCACCCAGACATCCAAGAAGCTGAGGAAGCATACAGAGAGGTCCCATCAGAGAAAGGAAACGCTCTGATTCTTTCAAAAATACATCCGGTTTGTTTTCAGACGGATTGTAAACCATCAGAATGATAACAGCTACTAATGTACCGAGTGTTACTGCAAGCATGGAACTGATATTGGTAAACAAAGCCATGCAAAGTGAGAAGATACCAACGCAGACAGCCGGGAAGAAGATCTTCATACCAACTTTCTTGTACTGCTTCTGTGTATATTCTTTGGTCGGAACTTCTGCTTTTCCGACTTTTACCTTCTTGAAGATCGGCGGGATACACATGATAATAACCAGTGCACCGGAAACCTTCGCCGGCAGCCATGTACCAAATGCACACACGATACCGAATGAACACCAGAAAACGGCTGTTCCGATTCTGGAAGAATTTTCTTTGTCAAGTAAGTTCTTAATACCTGCGTAAATTGTAACAAGTCCGATTATGATCCAAACGATATTAACCAGATTTGTGTTTAAAGTAGGGTCAATCTGAATAAATTTTAAAGCACTCATTTATGTCTCCTCCCTATTTCTTTGTTGTCTTTGCTGAATTGCCATAGTATTTCTGCTGCATTTTCTTATCCTTGATCACTACAAATGCACATGCAACGATCAAAGCAAAGATTGCAACCGGGATTTCTGTTACAGCAAGATCGATCAGTTCTACTTCGTATCCGAGTCCGGCTAATGTAGTCTGTACAAGAATACCGCCGGCTCCACCTACAAAGAGCACCTGGAAGAAGAACCATGTAACGTTTTCCATTGCAGATGCCATACCTTTTACATCTTCAATATGTTCCTCTGTTGCTTTGTTTCCGCCATTTTCAATCGCAGCTTCTGCCATTGGAAGAACAACCGGGCGGATGAATCCGGCAACACCACCGAATCCTACGTTGAACGCTCCGAAGATACCACGCATGATACCGTATGCAGCAACAACCTTACCTGCAGTAGCACCTTTCACCTTCTTAATCAGGTCTGCAGCTGCCTCACGTAGTCCGTTTCTCTCCAGTACACCGGTTACCAGAAGAATCATGATGAAAATTGCCATACTTCTGTTGGCAACAAAGTTTGTTCCAATTGTTTCCAAAAGTCCACCGATTCCAAGACCGCCCACAAGACCTGTTGTGATCAGTGCAAGGAAAATAATGAGGATTGAATCCAGTTTCAGCGCAAATCCTACAATTACGATTAAAACGCCAAGTAATTTGATGAGTTCCATAGAAATCTCCTCCTTTAGAATATATTTTATTTATTTTTTCCAGATCCGCCGACAATCATTGGCCGTAATCGACAGTATCTGGCAAAAACCGCATTGTCACGTAAGCCGCAATCACAGTCGAAGACATTCTCTGCCTTCATAAGCATCTGCAGTGTCGCTTCGTCATGAGCCACATGAGCCCGGGCGCATAAATTCAAGTATTCTCCCTGTGCCGTCTCATCCGCCACTTCACTTGTGTAGGCAACCGTGGTGATCCATGGGAAACGGATCGACGGATACCGATGAGTCGGATCCGACGCAAACGGGATCCAGTAATTGATCATATTTTTATAGTAATTTGCCGGGAAAAGCTTCGGCATCCATGCATGTGCATATTTTTCAAACTGCGCACTCCACTCGAGATTCCATCTCGTCATCTCTTCATCCTCGGCAATCTTGTCTGCGATCACATCTTCCATCTCTTTGTTCACTGGATAATTATCCTTGTATTCCGGATTGGTAACATACCAGAAATATCCATACAGCAGAGATCTCGGAAGCCAGAATCCTTTGTAGGAAGGTGAAGTATAACCTGAAAACTGCTGTTCCCACTCATGGCTCGGTACACCGTGATTATCTACGATCATATCCGGCACAAATTTTTCAAACAACCGTGTCAGTCCCATCGCTTCACTATGTATCGTATCCGGGCGGAAATGCTCATAATAAAATTCTTTACCAATTGAATTAAATCTTGCCACATGCAGTTTCCAGTTTGGATGTTCCTTCTGAAGCTCGTAATGAATTGCAGCGCCATCCACATTTTCCATCGGAACAAGTACCAGGTTCAGCTTCTCGGGAAGATCCCTGTAAATATCTTCCGTCAACAGTTTCTTCAAAAGAATCAGGGAAGCATTCGTACTGGACACCTCGTTTGCATGATGGCGGGCATTGATAACCTCACTCGGGCATCTGGTCAGCCGCTTCGTCATAGACAGATATCCCTTGTACTCTGGTTTAAGCCAGATCGCATATACTTCTCTTCCGGCATAAGATACCGCTGTACGGAACACATCGATTCCTTCTACCTGCTTTAATTCTTCAATAATCTCACAATTAGTATCATAACCAATCAGTTCCTGTTCATGCAGGTCAATCTCGGTAATCTTCTTCACCGGGCGGTCTTTTTTTTCAGGAACTGCCGCTTCGTAGCTGTGTCCGTTTTCATCCCGGAGTACAATACAATAACATGGATCCAAACGATTCGCAAGATCAAGAATGCCTTTATCAAAAAGCTCGGCATAAGCAGAAAGTACCATTTCCGGAACGCCTTCTGTTCGAATCAAAAGTTCCAACCGGTCTCCGCACATCCGTATACGTTCTGCCCATACCTGTACATCTTCTCTGTTCTTCTGTGAAACCACTTCATTACCTTCACACAGAATGCAGGCCGATTCCCGCAGCTGCTCATAAAGCGTCACTTTAAATACCGGTGCTCCTTCCCGGTTATGGATCTCAGGAAGGATCAGTCCCGGTGCATCCAGCATGACATCTGCTCTTTGTACGCCGTAATTCTTAAAATAGTCACTTCCGACAAAATACATATCTTCATGCAGCGCATCCAGAGAGGAAATCAGATCTTCTCTGCTCCCGGTTCTGTAATCCGGCTCACTTACCGTAACATCCAGCGAAAGTTTATGGAAGAACGGCTGCAGATCAGAACGGATTTCTCCGCCCGTCTTCTTCTCGATATATCTGCGGCAGTCAGG
Source organism: Bariatricus sp. HCP28S3_A4 (assembly GCF_052066395.1). Lineage (NCBI taxonomy): Bacteria > Bacillati > Bacillota > Clostridia > Lachnospirales > Lachnospiraceae > Bariatricus > Bariatricus sp. HCP28S3_A4. Next base: position 69,656 of record NZ_JBQHSE010000003.1, read on the forward strand.
CAGCACTTCTGCCTGATAGATATCCCAAACTTCTTCCAGATCTGTCTTGATCTCTTCAGAAAGCTTTTCTTCTCCATTTACCCACACCCGGACATAACCGGTCGCCGGATGAACCTTTCCCATCTGCGGATATTCATCCATATACGGACGTTCCTCATAATGTACCAGATACCGGAATTCACGACTTTCTTCTCCCGCAGCAACACGGCAGAGATAGGTGATATTCTCATCACCTTCGTACGGAAGGAACACCACATCCTCACGTGCGATTCCCAGTTTTTCTGTGATGATATCCTCAATCGGATAAAGCTCCTGCAAATAGCGGATCGGAAGGTCATACCATTTATCCGGATTATCGGCCTTCAAATTATGATAAGACGGTGTTGCACCGTTCTCATCAAGCCACTCGGTCTGCCCTTCCGGAAGAAACGGTTTGAAATAAATCTCAACCTTTGTCGTATCTACCTTTGCAGCTTCCGGAATGACAACTTCTTCCATCCACGAAAATCCCTGCTTGTAAGCACAGATCAGCTGCGCCTGTTCCAGCACTGCTCCTTTTTCTTCAAGATGTTTCGCTACATCTGCAACGATCCTGCTGCGCACTTTTTTGTCCTCACTGAGCGCGCCTTCGATTCTGACCCGATCTCCGCATCCGATGCATGGATAGATCTTCTCTTCCAGAACCTGTGTAAATGTATCCACTTCCCACGGAAGCTCATATACTTTTTCATAGACCTTGCGGCCGGATTTATAATTGTAAAATACAGAATCCGGGAATTGTTCTTTCTGTTGATCGGTAATCTCCGGAGATCCATACAGTTCATATGCTCCCGGCTCCGTCTGCTCATACGCGCTCAGATAGGCGAGCTGTCCGTCTGCATTTCTCAAAGCGAAATCATCCGCCATATCCATCAGCACATCCCGCCAGCTTCTCCATGCATCGACAACCGGGAATTTCTCACAGACAAGGGCGGACAGCTTCTCCAGTTCTTCGCCGCGTCCTCTTACATACAGGCGAACCGCATTCTCTTCCTGCTCCACTGCCATCTCTGCACTCTTGGCATCTTCAAACACGATCGCATTCCCCTGATAGGTCTCATCTGCAAGGATCTTGCCCTCATAGGCAGTGGTCTCCATTCCCAGACGAAATGCAATGTTACACGCCGCCGTGATCATAGACAGATCCGCTTCCTTGGGCAGGATTATCCGAACATCCAACTTGTCCGGCAGAAAGTCATAATCCTCATCTTTCAGGAACTCCCCGGTTCCAAACAGAGTCTCAAGACCTTTCTTCTTTCGGAAATCAGTATCAAAAATCGGTCCTTCTTTCTTTGCCGGCAGATATCCTTCCGGTGCTGCTTTGGCTTCCAGTCTCCATAAAGCGGTCAGTTCGTCTTCGGTTCCCGGAACCTCGATTTCTCCGTCCAGTGCCGCTATCGGAAATTCTGCTGTCTCCGTCTGGAATCCATAAAGCAATGCTGCCTCAATGGCTAGCTGTTTCTCCTTCCATTCCATGGAATTCTCCAACCTCAATCTCTTCATCCCGCAACCTCCTCGCAGTCAAAATAGTACCAAATTCCGTACTGCGTTCTCTTTTTTGATTTTATCATTGTAACAGAGATAGGAAATTAAGTCAAGTAAAGCCTTTTTTTACCACTGTTTTTGTGCATTTTTGCCAATTATCTTGAAATTTGCGTTTTTACTATGTTATGATATGGAAGCTAATATTTTTACTTTCGAATTAGCATCCAATTCTTTACAAAAGAGAGACGTATTATGAGAAAACCGTACAAAAGTAAAACAAAAGAAAAAATTATGCAGGCTGCGTGGGAGCTTTTCTATGAACAGGGCTACGAAGAAACAACCATTTCACAGATTATCGAGAAATCCGGGACCTCACGCAGCGCCTTTTATCACCACTTTCACGGAAAAGAAGAACTTCTTTTTTCGGTCGCTTATACTTATGACATAATCTACGAAGACTGGCAGAAGCAAAATCTGGATTCCTCTCTTCATTCCGTGGAAAAACTGAAAATATTTAATGTATTCGTTATGCGTTCCGTTGAGGATTCCCCATATCGGAGTTTTTATCCTACCCTTTACGGACTCCAGGTCATGACAAGTGGAATGCGCCATATTCTGAATCCTGACAGAAAATATTATCAGATCATGCGTTCCCTGGTGAAAGACGGACTGGAATCCGGCGAGATCACCTCGCCCCATTCTTATACCACTCTGGCAGACATGATCTGTGGTTTCCAGATCGGTCTTACCTATAACTGGTGTCTTCAGCAGCAGCGTTATTCCCTTCTGGAATATGCACAGACGATCATGGATCCATTTTTCGAATCACTGAGATCCTGATTCATTTGATTTATTATGCATAGAAACAAAAAGAGGAAACCTCCGCTCACAACTTGCGTGTTTCCCCTTTTTTATTTCTTCTATACACCTGCAAACTGACTGTAATACAGCTGATGATAGAATCCGCCTTTCCGGATCAGTTCTTCATGATTTCCCTGTTCCACGATCTTACCGTCTCTCATGACCAGGATTACATCCGCTTCACGGATCGTGGATAATCGGTGTGCAACGATGAAACTGGTCCTTCCCTCCATCAGACGTGCAAATGCCTTCTGGATCTGCACTTCGGTTCTGGTATCAATGGAAGAAGTCGCCTCATCCAGAATCAGCATCGGCGGTCTGCAGAGCATAACACGGGTGATGCAGAGCAGCTGCTTCTGTCCCTGCGACAGGCTTCCGCCGTCCTCCGTGATCCAGGTATCATACCCCTTCGGAAGACGTTTGATAAAACTGTGCGCATGGGATGCTTTGGCTGCCTCGATGATCTCTTCCTCCGTCGCATCCGGCTTCCCCATAATAATATTGTCGCGAATCGTGCCGGTCTTCAGCCAGGTATCCTGAAGCACCATACCGTATCCTGCGCGAAGACTTCTTCTGGTCACTTCCCGGATATCTTCTCCTTCCACACAGATTTTTCCTCCGGTCACATCATAGAAACGCATCAGCAGGTTGATCAGCGTGGTTTTCCCGCACCCGGTCGGTCCCACAATTGCTACTTTTTGTCCCGGTCTTACTTTCAGGCTGAAATGTTCGATCAGCTTCTGTTCCGGTACATAAGAGAATGACACATCCTCAAGACGGACATTTCCTTTGATATCTGTCAACACTTCTGCATGTTCTTTTTCCGGAATCTGTGGTTCTTCCTCAATGAGATCAAAGATTCTCTGCGCACAGGCAATCGCATTCTGCAGTTCTGTGATCACTCCGGATATCTCATTGAACGGTTTCGTATACTGGTTCGCATAACTGAGGAAGCAGGATAACTGACCAACAGTCAGCGACCCGTTCAGTACCGCAAATGCTCCCGTAATTCCCACACCGGTATACACCAGGCTGTTAACAAATCTGGTGGCCGGATTCGTGATGGATGAGAAAAATGTTGCCTTCAACGAGCAGTCTTTCAGTCTTTCGTTGATCTCGTCGAACTGTTCGACCACCTTATCGCCCTGTCCAAAAGCCTGTACCACTTTCTGATTCCCGATCATCTCATCGATCAGCCCCGTCTGTTCTCCTCTTGTCTCAGACTGAAGCTTGAACATGGTAAATGTACGACTCGCGATAAAGTTTGCCACCAGGAAAGATACCGGCGTGATCAGCACAACCACCAACGTGATCTTCACATTTACAGAAAGCATAAATCCCAGCGTCCCGACGATCGTTGCCACTCCGGTAAACAACTGTGTGAATCCCATCAAAAGCCCATCTGCAAATTGATCCACATCGGCAATAACACGGCTCACGATTTCACCGTAAGCATGCCCATCAATATATTTCAGTGGTAGAATCTCTATTTTCTTAAATGCTTCATTTCGAATATCCTGGACTACCTGATAGGTCATCTTATTATTGCAGATACTCATGATCCACTGCGCCAGTGCCGTGATCAATACGCAGACACCGATCTGCAGCATCACCTGGAAAACTCCTGTAAAATTAACCTGCCCCTTGGTTACGATATAGTCCACCGCCTTACCCGTCAGCTTCGGAATATACAAAGTCAGTGCGACGGTCAAGGCAGCAAGGAAAATGGAGATCACAACAAAAATCCGGTATTTTCCAAGATAACGAAATACTTTTTTCAATGTTTCCGACTGTTTTTTCTTCTTATCTTCCACCTGCTTACGCCTCCTTCTCTTTCGGGAACTGTGAATAATAGATTTCCTGATAAGCAGGACAATTCTCCAGAAGCTCCCTGTGGGTTCCGGCGCCTGCCAGCTCTCCGTCATCCAGCACCAGAATCTGATCCGCATACTGGATGGAAGACGCTCTCTGGGATACGATGAACACCGTAGGCTGCTCTTTCATTTCCCGGATCGCCTTTCTTAATTTTGCATCCGTCGCAAAATCCAGTGCCGATGCACTGTCGTCCAAAATCAAAATCTCCGGCTTCTTCACCAGTGCTCTGGCAATCGTCAGACGCTGTTTCTGGCCGCCGGAAAGGTTCCGCCCGCTCTGCTCGATTTTAAAATTCAAACCTTCTTTTTTCGAATCCACAAATTCCTTCGCCTGCGAAATCTCAAGCGCTTCTTCAATCTCCGCATCGGTTGCATCTTCCTTTCCCCAACGGATGTTCGCTCCGATCGTACCTTTGAACAGAACAGCTTTCTGAAGGACCATACCGACCCGTTCCCGCAGGGAATCCATCTGATACTCTTTTACATTCCGGCCGTCGATGCGGATCTCCCCCCGGGTCGCATCATAAAACCGCGGAATCAGATTTACCAGAGACGATTTCCCGGAACCGGTACCTCCGATAATTCCGATCGTCTGTCCCTGATATGCTTTAAAAGAAATATCGCTTAAAGACTCCGCACCTGCACCCTGGTACGTAAGCGAAACATGCTCAAATTCCACTCTCGGGATCTGTTTTTCATCCGAATCCACCTTCCACACAAGCGTTCCGTCCTGCATATCCGGCTTTTCTTCAAACACGCTCTGAATCCGGTTCGCACACGCCAGTGCTTTCGTGATCGAAATAATCAGATTCGCAAGCTTCACCAGTTCCACCAGAATCTGGGACATATAGTTGAGCAGCGCCACAACCTGCCCCTGCGTCAGTTCCCCGATATTGACCCGGACCGCACCGGTGTATATAAGCACGATCACCGCCCCGTTGATCACAATATAAGTAAGCGGATTCATCAGTCCCGAAATACTTCCGACAAACTTCTGTGCCCTGGTGAGAAGCTGATTATTCTCCTCAAACCGGCGTTTTTCATCCTCTTCTTTGTTAAATGCCCGAATCACTCTCGCCCCCGTCAGATTCTCTCTCGTCACCAGAAGGACCTGATCCAGATGCGCCTGCACCTTCTTATAGAGCGGCATCGTCATCAGCATGATGGAAAATACGATCACAGCAAGCAGCGGAATCGCTACTACAAACACAAGAGCCGCTTTGATATCGATCATAAACGCCATGATCATCGCCCCAAAAACAATGAACGGGGAACGAAGCAGCAGACGAAGCGTCAGATTCAGCCCGGACTGCACCTGATTCAAGTCACTCGTCATCCGGGTGATAAGGGTCGATGTCCCAATCGTATCCATCTCCGAAAATGTAAACTTCTGCACATGCGCAAATAGCGCATGTCTCACCTCCGCCGCAAATCCGGTTGCCGCCTTCGCCGCAAAATACTGCGCCGTGATCGAACAGGTCAGTCCGATGATTCCAAGCGCGATCAGAAGCAGGCACATCCGCACGATGTAGCTCTGATCACTTCTAGCGATTCCTTTGTCGATCACCGCCGCCATGACAAGCGGTACAAACAAATCAAATAACGCTTCCAGCATCTTAAACAAAGGCGCCAGAACCGTTTCCTTCTTATAGTTTTTCAAATATACCATAAGAGATCTCATAGTTTTCTCTCCTCTTAACCTCATTTTCTCCAGATTTTGTATTGATTATATTCTGTTTCTTTAAATCCGTGTTCTATGATACCACAAACCGGGCGAGATAGGAATGGGCATTTTGATTTGATTGTCAAATGCAAATTTTTCATTTTTCTATAACTCCGTTTACTTTCTTCCTTGAATTGAATATGATAGAATTAATCTCAAGTTTTCTTTAGATTTCAAAAATAGAAAGGAGGATTTTATGAATCTTGCGAAAATTTCTTCAAATGGTCAGATTACAGTTCCAGTTGAAATCCGCCGTCTGCTCGGCCTGAAATCTGGTGATAAAATTCTGTTTTTTCAGAAACAGAATGGTGAAATTGTAGTCAGCAATGCCTCCGCTCAGGCAATCTGCAAAGCGCAGACTGCTTTTTCCGGTGTCGCTGAGGAAATGGGGGCTATAATGAAGATGATATTCAGGCACTTGTGGACGAAATACGGTACGGAAAGGGAAAGTTATTATGCGATTTGTTGATGCTGTCGTTTATATTTATAGTAACGTTAAAGATCGTGTTTCGTTTGGGCCAGCAGCCCGTAACTTAAATGGTATGATTATTCTATGAAATATCATATCAGACTGTATAAAGGAGGTACACTATGAAAATAGAGATGCATGTCCATACCAGCGAAGGAAGTCCCTGTGCCGAAACTGATGCAGAAAGTATTGTGAAAGCATACAATAAAGCCGGTTACGATGCCATTGTAATAACTAATCATTTTGACAATAACCTTCTGGTCCATTTTGGAAATACAGAAAAAGCTCGAATCGAAAGATATTTATTGGGATATCGAAAAGCAAAATCAGTAGCATCAGAGAATCGCATAAAAGTCATGCTCGGAATAGAAATACGCCTGGAGCCGAATGAAGAAGATTTTTTAATTTATGGAATCGATGAAGATTTCTTATTTCAAAACCCTGATCTTTGTTTTATGAGTCAAAAAGAACTATATGAACTTTGTCATTCATATGGAGCAGTATTGTATCAGGCTCATCCATTCAGAACTCCATGCATTCCCCGCGATCCCGATTTTTTAGATGGTGTCGAATACAATCAGCGTCCAAACAGTGGAAATAACAACAAGAAATTGGATACATGGCTTCAATCATATCCTGATTTAAAGCGGATCTCAGGCAGCGACTGCCATAACCTGCAGCAGGTGGGTTACGGTGGAATTATAATTCAGGAAACTGTAAATGACTCACAAGAACTGGCAGAAGTTTTAAAACAGCATCCTGTAAAACTAATTATGAACGAACACAGTACGCAATGATTATTATTTGACGCGCGTCAAATAATAATTAGGGTATGCTCTGGGCAATGTGGTGTGAATATGAAAAGATATATACCGTTTCTGAAGACATCAGTCTTACGTGGGTAAAGGAAAGAGTGATTCCAAGTGGAAGACAAAATATTGGAAGCATTCTCAAGAATTACAAATTGAAAGAATATAGCGAGATGGCTCTTTTAAGTTTGTCAAAGGGAAGATGCTTTCAGGATAACTGCTATATTGAGGATATCCCAGAAACAGATATTCCGGAAAATAAAAGAGACAGAATGCGCAAAAATCCTTCACTTTCTTCAAACGCCTTCATTTTTTACAAGCGCATAAAATTCCTCCTATTTACAAATACTATGGAAAGAAACGGAAAGTAAATTCAAAAGATACTGTTAATGGAGGATTTTATTATGAAAGCAACCGGAATTGTAAGACGAATTGATGACCTCGGTCGTGTTGTAATTCCCAAAGAAATCCGCCGCACTCTAAGAATTCGGGAAGGCGACCCTTTGGAAATATTTACAGACCGCAAAGGTGAGATTATTTTAAAAAAATATTCTCCAATCGGAGAACTTAGTACATTTGCAAAACAATATGCGGAAAGTCTGGCACAGACGCTGGGATACCTTGTATGTGTAACTGATATGGATCAGGTGATTGCTGCCGGAGGACCGGGAAAAAAGGAATTTCTTGAGCAATCGATTACCCGTCAGCTAAGTGAGGCAATTGCAAAACGCCAGCAGTTTCTCTCCTTCGCAGGAGAAAAGAATTTTACAAGAATTATAACGGCACAGCCGGAGGAATACGACAGTCAGGTCATCAGCCCGATCATTTGTGAAGGAGATGCCATCGGGTCGATCGCAATTCTTGCCAAAGAAGGGAAAAAGAAATTGGGTGACACAGAATTAAAAATGGCGCTATGTGCGGCCGGGTTTTTGGGGAGACAGATGGAGCAATAATGAAATTGCTCCATCTTCCTTCTATTTTATATCGTCTTCATCAAATTCACACACCACATAGAACCCCCGCGGAGTCTCCTTCACATCCACAACTTTTCCTTTCTTTGACTGAAGTCGTTCCCAGGATCTGAAGTTGGCGCTCATCGCTACAGCCGGCTCGATTGTATAGTAAAAGTATGCTGCAACTTTTCCTTCCGAGACTTCTACCTCCTGACCTGCCTCCACAAGTCCGGGACGTTCCATTTTGAATTCCATTTGTCTCATAGACATCACTCCTCTTTCTATTTTGCCGCAATCGGGAGGGCTGCCTCAATCTTTGCCGCTCCTTCTCCAATGATTGCATTAGTCCGCGCCAGGGATTGCTTCGCCTCTGTCTCGATTCCCAGATCTGCCGTCTCTTTCAGCAAAGTCTCCATATCATTCAATGGTAAGATATAATAATTCGGATTATCGCTGCTGCCTGACTTGTACACCCACGTCGGTATAAACTCCATGCCCGTAAGGGAAACCTGACCATCGTCTGATTTTTCAAGTATCAGTTCCACCATCAGCCCGTCTTCTGTATGTCCCTCGGGAGCAAAATCAATCCGTTCTTTTCTCTGGTCTGATAAATGATTTCCCAGAGAGTATACGCATACCATCTGATGGGTTCCTGCTTCATTTGTGAGAAGATCTACCGGCTGTACCACATGCGGATGCCCGCCGATCAGCGCATCGATTCCCAGTTCACAAAGCTCTTTTGCAATATTTTGCTGACGTTCATTTTCCGTTGTTTCGTACTCTGTTCCCCAGTGCAGATAGGCGATTGTGTATTCTACGCCTTGCGTTTCCAGTTCTTGGAGGCCTTCTTCGATCTCGCTGTAAAGATAATGTTCCAGCCCTCCGTAATTAAAGGTATTGATCCGCTGCGCATCTTCATCGCTGACCGGAATCGAGTTGATGGATATCTCCTGACCATCAACGCTTCCTGAATCAAATACATAGTTAAAGATTCCGATTTTAATTCCGTCAATTTCTGTTACATAATAGTTTTTTTCAGAAGTATCTTTGCGCACTCCGGTGTAAAGCAGATGATTCTCTTCCATCGCCTGAATGGTTTGCATCAATCCTGTCGTCTGATTATCATAAATATGGTTATTCGCCAACAGGCACAAATCAACATAATTATCAGAAAGTGCTGTTGCAATCGCCTCCGGAGATTTGAATCTTGGGTAGGCCGTGTAGTCGCCATCCGCAATTGTTGTCTCGAAATTCACAACTGCAAGATCCGCCGCCTCATACTCACCGGCTATATATTTGAAAACGGAATGGTAATCATATGTGCCGTCTTCATGCAGATACTGATTCGATACCAGCATTGGATCATGCATCATGATATCACCCGCCGTCAGAATCGTGGAAGACTCTTTTTGAATGACCTCTTCTGATACGACAGGCTGGCTCTCCTGATTTTCTTTTGTGTCCTCTCGAAAGAAAAGGAACCGAACGAGACTGACCGCTCCGACAATAAGCAGGATGAAGATCAGAAGCATTCCGGCCAGTACCCCGAGCCGGATCATTTTTTTGATCCGCCGGCGGCGTCTTCGCTGCTTACGCTGCTCTATTTTCTTTCTTCTCATGTATTCTTCTTTTGTCATATCTACTCCAATCCCAGTTCTTCATAACCTCTGGCCAGCCTTTTTGCAAACTGTGTATAGAAATTCTCAGCCTCCTCATATGGAGAAAGATAAAATTGCTGCAGTATGTACATACTGACCGCCTTTTGCTCTTCCGGATTCTCGGAAACATATTTTTCAAGTGCAAGAAGAAAATTATGCCAGTCATTTACGAATGCTTCATACGATTTCAGATCCGGTGTATCGATCCATTTTTTCACTTTGACCTTGGAACGGTTTTCCTTGCGGCATTCGTTCACCTGAAGAAAATACCTGAATCCTCCGTTTTCATAATAACGCCCGAGCGGGAACAGCCGGCAGATTCCCGGACGGATGGGATGAATGCAGCAGCGCCCCTCTTCGTTCAGAAAGCCGCATTTTTCTTCCACCATTTTCAGATTTGGAAGAATCAGGCCGTCCACGACATTCAACTCCACGTTTTCGGACAGCAGTTCCTCGAACGTCATCTGAAGTCCACATGCAAGACGATTGACATCCAACGGGTCCAGTACGATCGATGTCCCCATGCCCCTGCAGCAAGCCGAACATCCCTCACAATCGCCGCAATCTGCCTTTACCATATCATTGCTCCCGTACAATTTCCCATCGGAAATTTCGTTCATATTCACTTGCCTTTTCATCTTTCTTTTATACCCCTTCCAGTGTAAATGGAGGGATGAAGCTTTCTTTTGCCGTCTCTCCCTCCTGAATAAATGCCTGTTCAATCCCCAGCGAGATCGCATAATCCACCAGCCGTTCATAAGCATGATCCGGCACCTTCCGCGCCAGTTCCGGATAGCGTTCCTGATCCAGTGCCTCCACCGGAGTATACTGATTCATCAGACTGAGATAAATCCGGTTCCCATAAGTCTGATAGAGATATTCCACGATCCGCTTTGCATCCGCAAGACATCCCGGCAGGAGCAGATGGCGCACAATCACGCCCTTTCTCATGATCCCCCGCTCATCAAACTCAGGGGAGCCTGCCTGTCTTACCATCTCGGCAACTGCTGCCTTCGCCACGTCCGGATAGTCTTCCGCCATCGAATATTTCTTCGCATGCAATGGATTTAAATACTTAAAATCCGGCAGAAACACGTCTACATAACCTTCCAGCATTTTCAGTGTCTCCTGCCGCTCATACCCGCCGGAATTCCACACAATGGGAAGCTTCATCCCCTCATTCTTGGCTAGATCCAGTGCCCGGATGATCTGCGGCGCGAAATGTCCCGGCGTCACGAGATTGATATTATTTGCTCCCTTCTCATTCAGCTCATGAAAAATGTCCGCCAGCCTTCTTACAGATATGATCTTTCCCACCTCTCCATCGGAAATGACGTGGTTCTGGCAGAACACACACCGGAGCGTGCAGCCGGTAAAAAAAACCGTTCCGGAACCATTTTCTCCGGAAATGCACGGTTCTTCCCACATATGAAGCGCCGCCCGCGCGACTCTGATTTCTGACGTTTCACCGCAGAAACCCTTTATTCCATTTTCCCTGTCCGCCCCGCATCTTCTGGGACAAAGTTCACACACTGCCATAATTCCTTATCCTATATTCCACTTTTTGCGCTTATACCAAATGATTCGCCTCAAACATATGAAGCCTTAGTTTCTCCGATATTTCTCTGAGCACATACTGCCCCGCGACACTGTTCCCTTTCTCATCAAGTGCAGGTCCGAATATTCCGATTCCCATCCGCTTATCCGCAACCGACAGAATTCCGCCGCCAACTCCGCTTTTGGACGGTACGCCTACTTCCACAGCAAATTTCCCGGAACCGTCATACATCCCACAAGTCAGCATGATCGTTTTCACTGTCCTCACTACATTGCTGGCGAGCAGCCTTTTCCCTGTGACAGGATGAAACCCATCTGATGCCAATACAAGGCCGAAGCCTGCCAGACTTGCCGCTGTTACACTCAGCGAACACATTTTCACATAAAAGTCTATTGTCTCCTCAACACTGTTTTCCAGAATTCCTTTGCTTTCAAGCAAATATGCGATTGCTTTATTTCTTGAAATATGATTCATCTCTGACTGATATACCTTCTCATCCAGCACAATCTTATCGTCCAGACAAAGTATCTTTGTAAAATCAAGCATTTCTTCAAAGTTCACAAGGGAAACCAGATAATTCGTAACCGCAATCGCTCCGGAATTGATCATCGGATTAAAAGGATGATCACTCGTCAGATCCAATTTTATCAGTGAATTGAATGCGTCCCCCGACGGTTCCATCCCGACACGTGCAAAAACTTTCTCGAATCCGCATTTCTCCAATGCAACTGCGAGTGTAATAACCTTTGATATACTCTGGATCGTAAATCTTACATCTGAATCTCCGCTCTGCCAACGTTTTCCTTCTTTTGTAAATACACATACCCCAAGATAATCCTTATTGACTCTTCCCAATTCAGGAATATAATCCGCCGTCTTCCCCATCGACGTCAGATCTCTGCCTTCCCGAACGGCATCGTCCAGTATCTTTTGCATTTTGTTTTCCTCTCTTTATACATTATATAGAAGCTTCTGTGATCGCTTCAGACATACCTTATCATGGAACATTTTCCCTCCTACATTATATTAGTTGTAATGCCCGGATGTCAATCATCTCCAAATGATTTGATGATCGCGCATATTTCCTCTGGTATTTTTTTCACATTCATGTATAATAATGGTTATATAATAAATGGAGGGATCGTAACATGAGCAAAATTGATGAAGTAAGAAGCGCAATGGTCGCTGCAATGAAAGCAAAAGACAAAGACACCAAGGAAACCTTATCTGCTCTTCTGGCTGCTCTTAAGAACAAAGCGATCGACAAACGTGCCGATTTGACTGAAGAAGAAGAGGTTCAGGTAATCCTCAAAGAGATCAAACAGGTGAAAGAAACTCTGGAGATGACTCCGGAAGACCGTACCGATATCAAGGAAGAATGTGAGAAACGCCTTGCTGTTCTGGAACAGTATGCACCGAAGATGATGGACGAAGCCGAGATCAAAGAAGTGATCGCTTCTGTTCTTTCCGAACTTGGAATTGCAGAGCCGACCGGTAAAGATAAAGGCAAGATCATGAAAGATCTGATGCCGAAAGTGAAAGGAAAAGCGGACGGAAAGCTTGTCAACCAGGTATTGATGGGAATGCTGAAATAATACTTGAATATCATAAAGAGAGATGCCGTTTTTTATCCGGCATCTCTCTTTTTCAGTATACCTTTTTAGCCGCGTTTTATATTACAGCGGATTCTGCATCCAGATCCACATCCGAATCCACATCGATTTCTTTCAGTTCTCTGCGGAAGAAAATATCATACATCACCGGTACAATATAAAGGGTCATCAGGGTTGCATAGGCCAGGCCGCCGATCGTTACGGTTGCCATTCCTTTTCCGATTGCAGAAGCCATATCCCGCGAGAATGCCATGGTTGACATTGCAAGGATCGTCGTCATCGCTGTCATCAGGATCGGGCGCATACGGGTCTTGCCGGTCATCACCAGTGCTTCTTTCTTCTCCATACCGGAGAGACGAAGCTGGTTCACATAATCCACAAACACGATACCATTATTTACAACCACACCTGCCAGCACGAGGAAACCGATCATCGCAACCATGGAAAGAGTCTGTCCGGTTCCCCAGAGTGCCAAAAGTCCTCCGGTAAATGCCAGCGGGATCGTGAAGATTACGATGAACGGTGACAACAGACTCTGGAACTGTGCAACCATGATCATATAAATGAACACAACCGCCAGCGCAATCATCTGGATCAGATCCGTCATGGTCTCCTGTACACTGACTACTTCACCTGCCATCTCTACGATATATCCTTCCGGCACATCGTACTCGTCCAGAAGCTTCTGGACTTTTCTTCCGATCAGGGATGTATTATAGCCATCCTGTGTCACTGCACTGACCGAAATCTGTCTTGCCTGATTTTCTCTGTGGATCGAAGCAATGCTGTTCGCATCTTCCTTTTTGGCAAACTCGCTCAGCTTGTGCTCCTCGGTCACATCATTTCCCTCTTCATCCTTCGAAGTCGTTTCAAAGGTGTAGTCCATCAGATTTTCCGCCGTCAGCATATCCGATTCATCGACAATGATCACACTGTACTCATTTCCCTCCAGAGTCAGGGAAGCTGCCGTTTTCTCCGTAGTCAGCGCCGATGCCAGTTCGGAATAGATCTGTGCAACCGTCAACCCGTTTCTCATGGCAGCATCCTTGTCCAGAGCGATCTTGATACCCGGATCCTGCTCCTCCTGACCATTCGTAATCTCCTCCAGGCCCTCGACCTGTTCCAACATGCCTTTCACATCCTCACTAATGGCAAGGAGTGTATCCAGATCCTGTCCTTGAATATCGATTTCGATTCCGCTTCCTCCGAGAGAGGACATATCCATTCCGGACGAAGAGACCTCCATCTCATATTTTTCTTCCTGACCGCTTCCAAGCTCTGCGATCTGTTTACCGATCGCATCACCGTCATTTTCATGCTCTTCGTCCAAAAGTGCATAGAACGTGAACTGCGTTTGTTTTTCTCCGGTCGAAGTGCCACTCAGCGACATAACACTCATGGCAGTTCCTCCCGACATGGCGCCGACTGTTTCTACGCCCTCGATATCTGCAATTTGTGCTGTCAGTTCATCGACGTTCCGATAAATGGTATCCTGATCCATTTCCTCATTCATTGCCAGAGAAACGCTGATCGTATTGCTGCTCATATTCGGGATCAGCTCCAGTCCCATTTTCGTGGTTCCATATACGGCGCCGACCAAGAGCGCAACCGCAAGGCCAAGCGGAACAATTTTCCATTTCAGACAGAAACGAAGTGATTTATCATAAAGGATCATCACTTTATCAAACAGTGGGTGCTTTTTCGCAGTACTCTTCTTCAGCACGGTCGAACTCATGGCCGGCACAACGGTAAGTGCCACGATCAGGCTGGCGATCAGCGAATAAGCAATGGTAAGCCCCATATCCGTAAATAGTTCCCGAGTCATACCTTTTGTAAATACGATCGGAAGAAAGACACAGATAGTGGTCAAAGTTGAAGCAAAAATTGCACCGGACACCTGTTTTGCTCCCTGAACCGCGGCTTTCGGGGCCGGAACTCCCATACTTCTGAGCCGGTAAATATTTTCAATCACGACGATCGAGTTATCCACCAGCATTCCGACTCCAAGCGCCAACCCGGACAGAGAAATAATATTCAGTGTTACATTTGAGAAATACATCAATACAATCGCAAATAATACACTGAGCGGAATACTGAACGCAACCACGATCGTCGGCTTCACATCCTTCAAGAACAATGCCAGCACAATGATTGCCAGAATCGCACCGTAGATCAGATTCTTTAAAACAGACTGAATGATCAGTTTAATATAATCTCCCTGGTCCATCAATGAAGTGATATGTAGTCCCTCATACGTTTCTTCCAGTTCCTTTATCACATCATTCAGATTGTTGGAAACATCCGAGGTCCCTGCCGTGGATGATTTCATGATACTCAGCATAACCGCATCATTTCCGTTGATCCTTGCATAACTTTCGCCGGAATTATCGATCATCGTCACATCCGCCACGTCCGACAGCCTGACATCACCGATTCCGTCCAGACTGCACAGAAGGGTATTCTTGAGTTCATCCAGCGTGTCGAAATTGTCACCGATTTTCAGAAGGAATTGTTTCTCGCCTTCCTTTATGTAGCCTGCCGGCATTTCGAAATTCTGCGCATAGATCAGTCCGGACAAAGTATCCATATCTACAAGCGCATCAATATTGGCGTTCTTCATCGCCGTCTCTCTTGCCGTCTTATACTGCTCTCTTGCCTCATCAAGCTGAGCCTGTGCCGATGCAAGCTGGCTCTCTCCCGCCGAAAGCTGTGCGGAAGCCGCGCCAAATGCAGCTGCAGCGGAAAGCTTTCCTTTCTCCACGGAAGCGTAATTGTTCTTTGCTTCAGCGACCTGACTGTTCACCTGAGCAAGCACGGCCTGCGCCGCAGCGATCTCGGTATCCAGATTGGCAAGCTCCGTATCGATCTGCGGAAGCCGTACCGTTACCTTCTCTTCCATCATGGAAAGATTCTCCCATGTGAAATTCTCTACCATCGTCTGAAGCTCCGGATTATCCGGCTGCATCTGTGCCATATTTGCCAGAGTCATCTTCACCTGCTGATAGGTTGTCTGGCTCTCATCGGCAAGAATCGCAGAAATACTGAGATCCGGAACTCCCATCATGGCACCAACCTGCGCCACCACTTCATTCAGCTGATTATATGCCGGGACGACCTGCTCATGATAAGCATCCTTTTCTGCCGAAAGCGCCGCCTGGCTGGTCTGAAGTCCGGTCACCTGCGCCTGATAGGCAGACGCTGTTGCCATCGTTTCATCCATCAGCTGGCTGTATTTTGCCAGTTCATCATAGGTGGAATCCTGTTGGCTCTCCAACTCTTTCTTACCGCTGGCGATCTCACCCTTCGCTGCGTTTAATTCACTCTCTTTTTCATCCAGCGTCGCCTTAGCCTCGGCAAAAGTACTGTCCATTTTCGCCAGAAGGCGGTCATTTACTTGATCGATCTTTGCCTGGTTCAGACGGATCTCTACTTTTTCCTCGGTAAGCCCCGTGCTGTTCACGCTCGCCACGCCGTCCTGACGTTCCAGATAAGGAATCAATGTGTCCTCCGCGAACTTGCTGAGTTCTTTCACATCCATTCCATCATAATCAAGGCTCACCGTCATCGTAGGGATCATATCCGGCGACAGTTCCATCAGCATCGGCGTTCCCGCTTCGTCCGGGAGGACGCTGCTCAGCTGTTCCACGGCAGTTGACAGCTTGACCATCGCGCTGTCCATATTCGTATCCTCTTCGAATTCCAGTATGACCAGACTGTAATTCTCCGCGGAATTACTGGTCACATTCTTTACACCATTCACCGTACCGAGCGAACTCTCCAATGGTTCTGTCACAGAGCTTTCCACCTTTTCCGGCGTCGCCCCCGGGTAAGTCGTTATCGCCATAACATAGGGCAACGTGATGCTCGGCAGCAGATCGGTCGTGATCCTGGTGAAACTGATAAATCCCAGAACAAGCACCATCACGATACCTACCAATACGGTATATGGCTTTTTTACACAAAATTTCGACATCTTGTCTAGTCCTCCTGTCGTCTCTATTAACCCCTCAATTCTGCAGATGATTTCTGCCTATTGTTTTATTTTATTCTTAGAGAAATCAAGAATCAATGAAGAATTTTCTCTTTTAATCAATTTAATAAATATTTTATATTTGTCTATCTACCCGATTTGCGCTATACTATTAATCACGCTGACAAAATTCTTTTGACAAAGGAGAAATCTACATATGAATAAAAAAGAAGTGACTGAAATCAAGAAACAATTCACCCCACATAACTGCGCGATCACCCGGATCTGCGGATGTTATGTAGACGGGGAAAAAGAGAAAAAGACGGAACTGAAAGAAGCATTCCTCTCCCTTCCGGAAGAGGAGATGTTCAAATATTTTGATATTTTTCGCAAATCCCTTTCCGGCACCATCGGGAAAAATCTTTTAAACATGGAATTCCCGCTTGAGACAGAATCCGAAGGCGGCACACAGGAATTTCTCCTGAAACTGCGTAACAGCCGTCTTACCGACGATGACCTTCTCACGGAATTCTACAACCGGGTGATTGATTCCTATGATTTCCCGGAAAACTACCTGATTCTGCTGATTCATGCCGTATATGATATTCCCGGAAAAGCTTCGGACGGAACAGAGATGTTCGATGCATCGGATGAGGTCTTTGACTACATCCTCTGCTGCTTTTGTCCGGTCAAGCTCTCCAAACCGGCTCTCAGCTATCACGCCGATGAAAACAGTTTTCATGAGAGGATCCGCGACTGGATCGTGGAAATGCCGGATGCCGGATTCTTATTCCCGGCATTTAACGACCGCAGCACCGATATCCACAGTCTTCTGTATTATTCCAAAAATGCAGAGAACCTTTCCAACGGCCTCACCGATGTCCTGCTCGGCTGCGTACCTCCGCTCACAGCCGGAAGCCAGAAGGAAACCTTCAAAGCTCTGATCGAGGAAACACTTGGTGACGACTGCGAATATGAAGTAGTCAAAAATATCCATGAGAACCTGAACGAACTGATCGAACAGAACGCAGAAAATCCGGAACCGCTTGAACTCGATAAAGCCGAGGTGAAATATCTGCTCGCCAAAAGCGGCGTGGAAGAAGCAAAACTGGAAACATTCGACGAACACTTTGATGCTGCCGCCGGTGAAAACACTTCTCTTCTTGCCGCAAATGTAGCGAACACGAAGAAATTCGAGATCAAGACACCGGACATCACCATTCAGGTGAACCCGGAATGCGCCGATCTGGTCGAGACCCGCATCATCGACGGCCGAAAATGCCTGGTCATCGCAGTCGACGACCGTGTTGAGATCAACGGCATCAGTGTCAGAACCGCAACGGCCAAAACAGAGCCATCAAAAGAATAGAAAAATACCGGGCGGCACCCTGCCGACCCGGTATTTTTACATCTACAATCCTTTCCCATATAAGAACCAGAATTTCTTTTTTCTGTTCAACGTCTTCAGGTATGCTCTGCGGAATTTCTGGTACAACCGGAACATCTGCTTCTGTTCCTCTTTTGTGATCTCCTCACCGGAGAACGCAGCCCTTTCCGCGCACAGATACATCCATTCCCACTCTTCCTCTGAAAGCTGGGTGAATTGTGCTTTCATTTTTTCCAGAGTCATCCTCTCATCTTGCTGATCCGGCTTCATCCCGTCAAACAGACAGATTTCATATATGGCCTGGTACAGGTTGGCAATTCCCCGATTTTCTTTTCGCCTTCGGAAACCGGCATATCGTTTTTGCCTTACAAGACCTCCAAATACCATGAAAATGCACAGCACCAGAATGATCACTCCCAACGTCGTTGCTGCGACAACTGCCGTTATCTTTCCGATTGTCTGAATAATCCCCGGCTTATTTTCTCTTTCTCCGTTATCAGTCTTTCCCCCGTCATCCGTCTTCTGATCTGCCACATTTCCCCCTTTATTTTCTTCCGTCTCCGGTTGTGTCGTCAGATCTTCTTCCTCTGCCTGAGCTGTGTGATCCGCTTCTTCATGTTCCACAATATCCGGTGTTTCGTCTTCCCGGTCATCAGGAGTACCTGCCGCATCAGTCTCTTCCATATACGACGGCGTGTGTTCCCTCACCACCCAGCCGGTCTTCTCATCAAACGTCTCACACCATGCATGTGCCATATCATCCGTCACCACAGCACGGTACGTTCCGTCATCTAATCGTACAAATTCATTGGAAGGGACTGCATATCCTTCCACAAACCGTGATGAATAGCCACACATCCTGTAGATAAGCGCTGAGGCTGACGCAAAATGGACACAGAATCCTTTCCGGTTCTCTGTCAAAAAGTATTCCGTAAATTCTTCACCTTCCGGAACCTCTCCCGGTGTCTTACTATAACGAAGTCCCAGTGTATCTTCAAAAAGCCGGTTGATCTCATTTGACACCTGTTCCACATTTCCTTGATCCATCGAACGGGTTAATGCTTTCAATTGATTCAGTCCGTCCGGAGCCGTACTGTACTCTTCCTTAACAAATGTCCTGTATTCATTCCAGATATCCGACTCTTTGGCAAGCTCTCCCGATGAGATGTTCTTGACCTCTGCCGCCGAAAAGTAACTATACTCCTGATCCTTCGTCCATCGTCCTTTCACCCAGGCATCCAGATAGATTTTGTCATCCTGATTCACTTTCGCAAAATACGGTATATAAGAAAAATCAGAGGAAGCTCCTTCTCTGCGGATCCGGATCTTCTGTTGTTCCAAACCGGCCGCCCCGTCACTGATCCTTGTAAATGGTTCATTCATCAGTGCTCTGCGGCCGGACTCTCCGAAAATGGACGGCACGCCTTGCCGGAACGCCAAAACCGTCTCTTTCTCCCATGCCCTTCCGGTATAGTTCACCCCGGTATATGCTCTTAGATACAGTGTTTCCCTGGGTTTTTCCGTCACTATGACTTCCAGTGCTTTCTCGCCGGTGGGCTTGAATTCACTCAGATGTTCCAGATTTCCTTTTCCGATCCCTCCTCCCGAGTAAGATCCCTCTTTGCCAAAACGGGCTTCCAGAATCCCCTGCATATCGATCTGCTGCATCTGGGTCAGTCTGTCATAGATCTCAATCAGGCGATCCTCATGCTCCAGTTTATATGTCCGGATATACGGCATGCATGCCTGCGTACACCCAAACAGAACGCCCAGCATCATAAGGATTCCGGCTGCTTCTCTTAGTGGCACACATTTGCATATTTTCCATCTCATGTAAAAGAGCGTTCCGCCAAGCAGACACCAGGAAGCGGCTGTCGAAGGCATTTTCCCGACCGTGGCGGCCATTGCCACCGGCAGAACGATTACCAGCAGCACCAGAACATTCCCTCGTGCCCCATGCTTACACTTACCCGCCAGTTGCAGAAGAAGAGCCAGAATAATCTGGATTCCAAACAGAGCTGCCAGAATATCTGCCGAAATCTCATTCACCTTAAGAAGCGGCTGGCTCACCCCATAGAACTCATTATTCAGCCGGATATAGGCATTAGCCAAAACAGAAATCCCATTTAAGAAATTCCAGGGCGTTAGCACAAGCATTGCCGAAGCAGCCACTGTCAGAATCGGGATCCATTTCCTTCTCCCCCATCTCCCCGCCCAGACTGCGATTCCTGCTGCCGGTAAAGGCAGAAGAAAAAGTGCCGCGATCGGGTTATGGACCTCAAAGACAGAAAAATATGCGGCAAAAACCAGCACCAGCATTCCGTACATTGCTGCCGCTTCTTTTACCGCATATCCTGCTGTCTGTTCTCTATTTGAACGGTCAATAATCTCTAATCCATTCATCTTGTCCCCTCATGAACCAGAACTATACAATCAGATACATCTCTTCCCATGCGATCTTTTCCTCATCTAACGGAACAACGCACCTTTTCTCCCCATGTACCAGTAAAGTACCGTCTGAACACAATTCCAGCTTCGTACTGAACTGTTCCCCGCGGAAGGCTTCCTCATACAAAGCCTCCACTTCATCCGAATGATCGTATTCCTCCACAAAAAGCAGACGGTTCATCAGCTCATAAACATGTTCCATCCGACTGATCCTCTTTTTACAGATTCTCTGATTGGCCTTCTCATACCATGCCACCATATGCACGCACTCTGCTTCTAACAGGGAGAACGAAATGGAAGCTGCCGTCTCCAGAATCCCTGAAGCAATCCGATTCTCTTTTCTATCGTCTCCAACGAAGCGTTTCCTCCTCTGCCCGGACTTCTTTTCCAGATTCAGCCATAATAAGACCACGCATCCAAGCGGTCTGCCGTGTTCCTTGACCAGAAGCTCATCAGCTTTTGCCGACAGTTTCCAGTGAATATCATGAATCGAATCCTGATCCCTGTACGCCCGGATCTGATACGTCTCTGACGGGTCGTCCCCGCTTTCCCGATCCGAATATTCATCTGCATCCGCAGGAAATTCCCGCGTACGCCGCGTCACCTCCACCGGAATCAGGTGGCACTCGGGAAGGATTCCCACCGACTGCCGCTGTACAGCCATCTCCCGGCGCCGCCGAAACGCAGCTTTTCTCCCGTTTAACAAAGCTGTCCTCAATATTCCCAGGCTGTCATACAGCCAGCACTTTTCCAGCCTGATGATCAGATTTCCACATCTGGACGAGCGCAGCAGAATAACTTGCTTCTCTTCCTGCCCCGCCTTCACCGTCCCGCTCACTCCATGCCGGAGAACTTCCCCGGTGAATTCATTTTCCACAGACAATTCTATGCGATACCGCGCCGCGAACCTGTGTGAAGCATTTCTCACAATCACCCTTACCGGAATTTCCTGATTCTTTTCCGCAATGGGTATAATATCTTCCAAAACGACACGGATTTTCCCCTTCTGCAGCATAAGATACCCGAACGCCAGCGGAAAATAGATCAATTCGGCCACCAGCATGGCGGCCACGATTTCGTCCTCATACAGGAAAAAACAGTATAATGTCAGCAATACCGCCGCCATATAAATACATACACGTTTGATCATAGTCTCCCCATGCTCCCCGCTTTTATCGAAACATTATCTCTTCCTTACATTCGGTTCCTTCACCTGCATTAAGACCTGCTCCAGGATCTCCTCAGGCCTTGCATGTCCCACTTTCGCTTTGGTATTCAGGCGGATCCGGTGAAGCGCAACGCTTCCAAATACCGTTTGGATATCTCCCGGCAGAACATAATTTCTCCCTTTCAGCCATGCTCTTGCCCTCCCCATCGCCGCCAGTGCCACTGTTCCTCTCGGGCTGAGTCCGGCAGTCAGAAGCTCATGTTCTCTGGTTGCCTTTGCAAGATTGGCGATATATTCAAACACGGAATCGTGGATAAACACCTGAGATGCCTCTTCCTGCATCCAGAGGATCTGCTCCGCTCCCGTCACATTCTGCACTTCATTCACCGGGTTGCCCATCTGACGGCGCTTTAGAATCTCTACCTCTTCCTCTACCGTCGGATACCCCATCCGGATACAGATCATAAAGCGGTCCAGCTGCGATTCCGGCAGAAGCTGTGTCCCCGCCGACCCCTCCGGATTCTCGGTCGCAATAACTACGAACGGCCTTCCGGTGCTTCGCGTCACACCGTCCACCGTCACACATCCTTCCTCCATAACTTCCAGAAGCGCTGACTGCGTCTTCGGAGAAGTACGGTTGATCTCATCCGCCAGAAAAAGATTGCACATCACAGCTCCCGGCTGGTAAACAAATCTTCCGGTTTCCTTTTGATACATGGAAAAACCGGTCAGATCCGCCGGCATCACATCCGGCGTAAACTGTACTCTCTTTTCCTGAATTCCCATCGCTTTGGAAAATGCCAGTGCCATCGTCGTTTTCCCGACCCCCGGCATATCCTCGATCAGAATGTGGCCGCCTCCTATGATCGCAGTCATGATCTGCTCGATCACATCATCCTTTCCGACAACAGCTTTCTTGACTTCGCGGATGATCTCCACTGCATGATTCTGTAATTCCCCCATCTTCACTCCCCCTTAGTCCACTATAAAATGGTTCCTCCGCCGCTTCCCACAACAACGCCGATCCGCAGTATGAACCATACCACATTCTTCAGCACACTCAGTATCGCACTCATCAGCGCTTCCATCGGAACATACAGCACTCTTGTTCCGAGAAGAAGCAGCAGAATCAGCCATCCATATTGCCGGAAACGGCTGTAAAATCTGTTAACCGCAGGCACGATCTCTGCCAGAATATTTGCCCCGTCAAGCGGCGGCACCGGAATCAGGTTGAATACCCCAAGTCCCACATTCAGCTGTGCCCCATAATAACTCAACACATATAGATAATTCAAGAGCACTCCGCTGGTTCCGAATTTGTAGATCAGACCGTAAAGCAGCATGAACAGAAACGCCAGAATAAAATTCATCAGAGGCCCCGCTGCTGCCACCAGAATCATATCTCTTCGTTTATTTTTATAATTCCGTGTATTGACCCGGATCGGCTTTGCCCATCCGACATGAAAAACCAGCAGGCACAAGGTTCCCCATACATCCAGATGACGGAACGGATTCAGTGTCAGCCTTCCGTCCATCTTCGGTGTCGGATCCCCAAGAAGATAAGACATATATCCATGTGCGAATTCATGCATGGAAATTGCAATCAGGAGTGCAGGCACTACATAGATCAATGTTTGAAAAAAAGTATAAATTGCTTTCACAATCATTCCATAAGCGCTAAAAAACATAAAAAAATCTCCATTTCTATACTCTAATATGCACATTATAGAACCTGCGCCCCAGATATTCAATAACAGGATTGTAAACTTTTAATTAAAAAAGGTCCACTGGACCTTTTTGACATATGCATGGCAATTAAAAAAGATCCACTGGACATCTTTGACATATGCATGGCAATTAAAAAATGGTCCACTGGACAGCTTTGGCATATGCATGGCAATGAAAATACCGCCGGAAAAGTTTTCTGCTTCGCTCGATGCTTATCTTTTACGACGGTATTCTCTGATTATTATCTCTTATTTTTCTTATTTTTCATTCTCGTACTCTGTAATTCTTGCTACTTTCGGGGCAGAACGTGAATTCGGATCATAAGATACACTTAAGTACTCTTTAACCAGACATTTTGCAAGTTCAATTCCGGTAACCTGTGCGCCCATCGTGATGATGTTTGCATTGTTACTAAGCTGGGCTCTCTGTGCCTGATATACATTATTCACTAGTGCTGCATATGCTCCTTTTACTTTATTTGCAGCGATACATACACCGATACCCGTCCCGCAGATGAGAATTCCCCGTTCACACTCCCCTGCAGCTACAGCCTCAGCCAGACGGATTGCAGTATTTGCATAAATCGGATCATCACTTCCGAAATCTACACATTCATGTCCGAGACTTTCGATGAACGGTGTTAAGATTGTTTTGTACTCTGTTGCATTTGGATCACAGCCGATTGCAATTTTCATTGTTTTACCCTCCATTTGAGTTGTATTTTGATATCGTATCCATTATACAATACTTTTGCGAAAATTATAAGTCCTTTTTTGATTATTTTTTATTTTTTTATTTTTACTTTCGTTTTCTTTCATTATTGTTTCTTTTGCATTTTCATCTGAAGATTCACACCAAAGGGATTCACCGCTACGCCCTCGGCTCCCGGCACCAGTATTTCAATCAGTTTTCCCGCTTCTACGATTCCGGTCTGCAGCTTCTCCTTACGGTGTACACTCAGGAATTTTCCAAGCTCCTGCACGTCTGTAAAGATCGGCTGAAATACTTTTCCATCTTTCTGTTTGAGAATCACCATCTCTTTTCCTTCTTTAGATACAACAAAATACTTTCCTTTCTGGAAATGTGCCATCATCTCTTCGCTCAGTTCGCGCAGTTCTTCACTTTCCAGAACCTTTTCCTGCGGAAGTCTCCGCGCCTCCTGCATATAGTAAAGTGCCGTCAGTTGAAATTCGGAATTTTCGATTCGTTCCTGTCCGTTCGGCATCTTCCCGTCGTTCTTCCTGGTCACCAGATCCGCCAGCTGTATTCTTATCTCTTTCGGCAATCCCAGATCATATACGATCTCATTTACCCCCATCGGATAAAGGCTGACATAAAACTCGAGGAAACTCCGATTTTCGATTTTAACGATTTTTACCGGAATTTTTTCATTCATAAGTTGTCTTACTTTGTTTTTGCATTCGTCTACATTGAAATAGATGAGAATTTCATCGTCATATGTTTTCGGATCACACACTACATACGGCATTTTCGTACATTCCGAAAAAATCACATACATCTCCTTCTGACTGCGGACCATCTGAAGTACTTTCTGATCTTTTGCTTTGCTGTTTTCCATAATTATCTGCCTTTCCGGGCATTCGCCCTCTCTTATTTTCTGTCTGACCTGCCCATTCGATCAGAGTGTTCTCTTTATTTGTTTTCCGGGTCCATGTCCCCGATTCCTCTATTATATATATAGAGGCAGCGTTTCTCTTCGTATTATACCAATCCCCCATAGAAATAGCAATGTACACCTTCTTGTAAAAAACCTCTCAATATTGTAAAATGTAACTGTTCAGAGCCAAGCAGATTTGTCAAAAAAGGGCGTTGAATGCTTGCATTCATGAGCACTTTTTTGTACAAATCTATTTGGCGGATACGCCACACTGAGGAAACACGAAGTGTTTTCGAGGTTGGCTCTGAACAGTTACTATAAATAAACCGGTAGATCAAAATCCGACAGAAAGGAAATGCTTATGAAAGTGACCTATATTCACCACAGTTGTTTTCTGGCAGAAACCGAAAGCTGCTATTATCTGTTTGATTATTTTAAGGGAGAACTCCCGGAGCTGAATCCGCAGAAACCCATTCTGGTACTGGCCAGCCACAAACACGCAGATCATTATCATCCTTCCGTATTCTCTTTACTGAAGGACATGGGAATGGAACAGATTCATGCCGTTTTGTCGCGTGACATTTCAGGGAGAACGGTTCCCAAGGACATCCCTCTCCTATCTGTTTCGTCCCGCCGCACCTACAGCCTGCCACAGGGACAGACACTGTCAACCTTTCTTTCTACGGATAAAGGAGTGGCATTTCTCATTCGCGACAAGGAAGAATGCTTCTACCACGCAGGTGATCTGAACGACTGGGTATGGGAAGAAGAATCCGACTCCTACAACCGGCAGATGACCGGAAGCTACCGGAAAGAGATCGATACACTGGCTCAGGATCTTGACGGCTCGGCACTGACTGCAGCTTTCGTTGTTCTGGATCCAAGACAGGAGAACGATTATGCCCGGGGCATGTTATATTTTTTGAAGAAAATATCCTGCGACCGCATTTATCCCATGCATTATTGGGAACAGCCTGAGATCATCACACGTTTTCTTGCAGAATATCCGCAGTATGAGAACCGGATTATTCTGACAGAAACCGCAGATGCCAAATAATCGGTATCCCCATTTATTCTACTATCAATCATGCGCATCCGCGCGGAAAAGAGGACCTTTATGAAATTTCAAATGTATCATGAAAATTACAATGTAACAGATTTGGACAAATCTCTGGCCTTTTATGAGAAAGCTCTGGGACTCAAAGAGAAACGCCGTGTGAACGGTGAAGATTTCGTCATTGCATATCTTGGAAATGACGAGAGCGATTTTGAACTGGAGCTGACCTGGCTTCAGGATCATCCACAGCCGTATGATCTCGGTGAATGTGAATTCCACCTTGCTTTCCGGACAGATGACTACGAAGCCGCCCATAAACTGCATGAAGAAATGGGCTGCATCTGCTTTGAAAATCCTGCCATGGGAATCTACTTTATCGCCGATCCGGACGGATACTGGCTGGAGATCGTTCCACGTAAGAAATAGACTATAAGATTAGCGTACACGGAATCGATTCCGTGTACGCTATTATATATATCGAAGAGGCTATCCCTCAATAATCTTAACACCCCATGCCGGAATCTCCAGCATTTCCTGTGCTTCAATCCGTCTTCCGGATAACAATTCCACGCCATCTTCATAAGTATATGGCACCTTCTTTGCTTCAGCGGAGTAGTTTAAGAAATATTTGACTTTTTTACCGAAATCATTCGTTCCCTTTCGTACAATAATCGGATAAGCATATTCCGGCAAATCCACTTTCTGCTCCAAACGATCATATGGCATATACTCCTCATAGTATGCTGCTCCAAAAAGAAGTTCATTCATTCTCTCATACCTCCGTCCATAAAGAACACTGAATTTGTTCCCCAGTTTCTGCCTTCATCATCATATGTATAACCCTCACATAAATCAGAATCATTCGCAGGATTCCCGCATCCATAATAATAACTGAAACTGCCATCCGAAGAAAAACAGATATGCTCTACATCAATCTCTGTCTCCCGACACCAATCAATATCGGTGAAAAAAGTATACTCGCTATAATCTGTCTTCTCGTCTCTGCCGCAGCCTATTAACGATAGCAAAGCCAATAGCATTATAATCAAACCAATTGTGTATTTCTTCATAACAAGCCTCTTCCATTCAAAATCATTACTTCAAATAAACCAGTATATCTTTTACTGCTTTATACATCTGATCTCTGCTTTCTAAAGGAAATACAGTGTGCTCATCCGGTTCATCCGGATCACATCCAATCGAAATCTCTGTTGGCTCAACCTGTAAATCCACATAATATTGCTTATACTTCCCCTGAATCCCTATACATTTATAATCCGGAAGCCAATCAATATATATGTCTGGTTTTACAATATCCATTTCTTCCATTCTGATTTTTAGTTCACCACTAATATAATCAGATAATAAAAGATCAAACGGTGAGAGCTCAGCATTCGCCGTATTTTTCTCATTAAGATAGTTGATAATCTTCTTTTTCTTCGTTTGAAACATTCGAAATTCACTCCTTTATGCTAAAGATTCCTTCAAAAGAGTTATTAGCCACATTCAATGACTTTATCCCACTATGCTTTTTCCCTTTCCGGATTTTATCCACTTTTATCATAATACCATTTACTCTCAATAAAATCTTTTTTTATTTTTCATTATTGGGGGTTCTGTAGTATAATAAGATCAGAATAAATGAACGAGGTGACTCTGATGAAACATCCAATTGCAAAAATATATACGAATCAGGGAATTATTACCGCCGAACTCTATCCCGAATATGCGCCAAACACTGTAAATAGTTTTATATGGTGCATAACGCAGGGTATGTACACTAATCGACTCATTTCTCGTGTTGTTCCGGGCTTTGTCATTCAGTCAACTTATGATTTTTCAAAAGAACCTGACTGCGACCTGGTACTTAACGGGGAGTTTGCTTCTAATGGATTTAACAATCCAATTCAATTTGGAAAAGGTGTTCTGGGCATGGCCGGTGACGCAAGCAAAGAAGCGCATGGTTGCGGATTCTTTATTACATTATCCGACGATGTTAAGGAAAGACTCCAAGGCAAATTTGCTGCTTTCGGACGGGTTATCGATGGGTTTGAGGAAATAGAACGTATTGAAAATGTTCCTCTTCGTGACATTACCGATCATTCAGAAGGGCCTGATATTGTAATTAAGCAGCCTATTACAGATGAATTTATTAAGAAAATTGAGATTGAAACTTTTGGGGTGGAATATCCGAAGCCGGAAATCTTAAGATGGGGGTACGATTGCTAGAACACTAGTGTAACGAGCGATAATAAGTGGATCAATCACAATCTCTCAAAGTAACAAACAGGTGATTGATCCAGTTATATTTAATTCAGCTTTTCCTCATGTCTCCCATTTCTTGTTACAATCCAGTATACAATTGTATAAAACATTCTTTCTCTTCTTCTGACTCAAACAACTGTAACCAGCTGCAGATTTCAACTGCACTGTCAATAAATGCCGTTCCCAGGGCAGTTATCACATTTTCCAAAAATCCTTTCAATCAATACCTGTGAAGTCCTCTCCCATTCTCCTTCAGCCACTTCTGATACTTCCTGTATTCCGGCATGGTATCTTCCACAACCTTCCAGAAGCGTGGAGAATGATTCATTTCCTTCCGATGAGCGAGCTCATGCACCACTACATAATCCAGCACTCCCGCCGGGGCAAATATCAGCCTCCAATTGAAGTTCAGATTTCCTTCGCCACTGCAGCTTCCCCATCTGGTCTTCTGGTCGCGAATCGCAATTCTTCCGTAACTGACACCCATCATTTGGGCATAATAGGAAACCTTCTGTTCAAAAATTTCTCTCGCTTTATCTCTATACAATCTTTGCTCCGCTTCACTGAGCGGCTGGATTTTCATCGAATCCGCTTCTTTCTCCTTCTGTTCCTCCACTTTGGCAAGAACCCATGCTTGTTTCTCTTTTAGAAATGTGTCAATTCTGGACTGTGGACAATTCCGCGGAGCGCGTACCAGGACAGAACCGTCCTGGCGCACTTCCACTGCTATTGTTTTCCTTGAAGACTTAATTATCTCATACGTGATGTACATTATCCTCTTCCCTTTGCTTGAATTCTCTGAATCAAAGCTTCCTGAAGGACTTGTGAAAAATTAATTCCCAACGCCATAGCTTCTTCATTTAACCACTCAGGGATGCTCAATGTCTTTTTAACGGCTTTTGAATTATGCTTTTTCTGATATTCCATCATGTCAAAACTGATTACAACCAACACACCATCTTCTACATGAATGTTTTCCGGACTTGATGGTTCAGGAATCATTTCTTTTTCCGTTTTCCTGCTAACAAGTGCAAGCCCCAGTGCTTCCACTGCCATTTCATAAGCATGTTTCATATCATTCCCCTCTGTATAACACTCCGGCAAATCTGGAAAGGACACCCAGAATCCACCTTCTTCCTGATGAAAGATCGCAGGATAAAACATTTTGCCCATAAAGACACCTCCATTTTTATACTATCTATCTGTTATCCCCGCCTGTTTTAGAATTGCCTGTTCCATTCTTTTTGAGAAGTCTTATCATCTCCTTGGGAGTTATCGGCATTCTTATGTGGCTCCTTTCTTTACTTGCAATTATACTACGTATTATTACGTGTGTCAATTCAATATCACTTCTAGAAAGCTCTCCCCATACTTCTGATACTTAAATTTCCCAACACCGCTTACCTTAAGCATCTGCGCTTTATTTTCCGGCCTCACCTGGCACATATGTACCAGGGTCTTATCCGAGAACACAATATATGGCGGAACTTTTTCTTCTTTTGCGATCTCCATCCTGAGCTGACGCAGCTTTTCAAAGAGTGCCTCCTGTTCATTTGAAAGCAGTACCCCAGCCGTTTTTTTCTTCTTTTTCACCGCAGTCTTTTCCGTTTTCTCCTGTTCCTTCGCCATTTTCATGGAGACCGAAACTTTACCTTCAAGTAGGGAATCGGATTTTTCAGTCAGCTTCACCAGCATATATTCGTCATTCGTTGTCGTCAGATACTCTTCCAATAATAAATGATTGAAAATCTGACGGAGCCGCCACGCCGGTACTTTCGCCAGAGTCCCGTAACATGGATTTTTATCCATTTTATATTGTCTGATCTTTGCAGTGTTCGCACCGTGTACGGTATCCAGAATCACATTGATTCCATACCTCTGTCCGCTTGTCTTCACGCATTCTGTAATCTTTTCCGCCTCGACGGTCACATCGACCGTTTCAAACTGACTCAGGCAGTTGAAACAATTTCCACAGTAATTCGATCCATACTCACCGAAATAACGAAGGATATAGTCTCGCAGGCACTCATTTGTAAAACAATAATACGTCATTTTCTTCAGTCTTTCACGGTCACGCTCCATCACGATTGCCCGGGTAAAATCATCCAGTTCTTCATTATCCTGATTGTATTCAATAAACCGCTGATTTGTAACCACATCCTGCCCGCTGTAAAATAATATGCATTCTCCGGGCTCTCCATCCCGCGCACATCGTCCGACTTCCTGATAATAGGATTCCAGATTTTTCGGCATATTATAATGCACGACATAACGGACGTTGGATTTATCGATGCCCATACCAAATGCATTGGTCGCAACAATGATCTGCTTCCGGTCATAGATAAAATCGTCCTGATTCTCACGTCTTTCCTTATCGGAAAGTCCCGCATGATAACGGGTCACCGAAAATCCGTCGTCCTCCAGGCGGACACACACTTCCTCCACCAGCTTTCTGGTCAGACAGTAAATGATCCCGCACTGTCCCGGATGCATTTCCACAAATTGTTTCAGGGCACTGTATTTATCCTTTGGTGTCTGTACCCCGAGATAGAGATTCGGCCGGTCGTAACCTGTTGTCACCAGTACCGGATCCCTCAGCATCAGAATATCGATCATATCCTCACGGACTTCTTTCGTCGCAGTAGCGGTAAATGCACTGATGACCGGGCGCACCGGAAGCTTGTCCACAAAATCGGTGATCTTAAGATAACTGGGCCTGAAATCCTGTCCCCACTGGGATACGCAGTGTGCTTCATCCACAGCCACCATTGAAATCTTTGCATGCAGTGCAAAACTTAAAAACTCTGCAGTCTCCAGCCTTTCCGGTGCTACATAGATAATCTTATATCGTCCTTCTGCCGCAAACGCGAGTGCTTTTTGATATTGTCCATATGTAAGGGAACTGTTGAGGAATGCTGCATGAATTCCGACTTGATTAAGAGATGCCACCTGATCCTTCATAAGTGAGATCAGCGGCGAGATTACAAGAGTGATTCCTTCCATAATAAGTGCCGGAATCTGGAAGCAGAGTGATTTTCCTGCTCCGGTTGGAAGGATTCCGAGCACATCCCGCCCGGACAGGATGCTGTCGATCAGCTTCTCCTGTCCGGGGCGGAAATCTTCATATCCAAAATATTGTTTTAAAATCTGATATTTTTCTTCTGTTTTTGTCATTTTCACCTCAGTTAAAGATAGACTACTACTTCTTCCGGCTTTTGAGCTTTTTCCATCTCCAACAGATAAAGTACCGGCTGTTTCGGAGCAAATCTTCGTACAGATTCATATTCAAAACGCGCCTTGATCCGAGCCCATCCTCTCTGTTCAAACTGCAGTTTTCCGGATATTTTGCACGGATACCCATAAAATCTCACATCGTCCGCACAGCAGGTCATGATCTGTCTTCCCGGAATCATTAGGTTATCCGGCATTCCTTTCGGTCGGAACGTCTGCGCCAGAAATGTGATCTCTTTGTGCAGATAATGCTCTGGATGCTCATACGCATCCACATACCAGGTTCCGAAATCCACATCATCGACCTCAATCTCATCCGCTTTGATATCAAATGGAAGGTCTTCTTCCGTCTGGGGGATGATCTGTCCGTCTTCATCCTCAAAGATCAGCTGTGCCTGCGGGTTCTGGATCTTCAATGCTCTTCGAAATGCAGACCGGTCTGTCCCTTCTCCACAGCGGTTGATGACGATCAGCTCCGATTCGGTGAGCTGGCTCATCAGCATATTGCGCATATTTTTCAGATACATATCCAGCGTTTCGCCATTTACCGTAGAATAAACGCCCTGGATTTCCCAGTTTTCCGGATATTCCTCGTCCATGATCTCCTGAAGATCCCATGTACCATTGTACTCAATGACAACCTGCGCCGGGTGATACGTGCGTTCACAATTATCAAAGAAATCCCCGTTCAATTGCTCCCGTTCCTCTATTTCAAGGAGAAACATACCATTTTCATCCAGATAACTCTCTGAGTACTCTTCTTCACCCTCTTCGCACTGTAAAAGAAGTGTCGGCCCATCTTCGATCCATTCCTGCTTCATGAGGGTATCCTTCACGAAAGTCGTTTTGCCGCTGTCCAGAAATCCTGTACAGATATAAACCGGTGTCATCATCTTTCCCACCTCCGGTCTAAATATGGAACAGCTTCATAAGCTCGTCTTCCTTCAGATCTGTTCCAATCACGCAAAGGCGGCCTGTATAATCAGCCTGTCCTGCACGGATCTCAAATTCCTCCGGAACCATATCAAACTGCTTCCATGAACCGTCTTCCATCTGAATAATGCCTTTTGCGCGAAGAATCGTTCCGTAAGCTTCCGTCTCTGTCAATGCTTTCAGGATAAAATCAAGTTCATCCTCGATATATTTGTGAGCTGTTTCTTTGCCCCAGCTTGTAAATACTTCATCCGCATGGTGATGTCCATGGTGATCATGATGATCGTGGCATCCGCAAGTGCAATCCGGACCATGGTCATGATGATGGTCATGGTCACAACACTCCTCATCGTGATGATGGTGATGATGCTCGTGATCACAGCATTCCTCCTCTTCATGATGGTGGTGATGATGCTCGTGATCGCAACATTCTTCCTCTTCATGGTGATGGTGTTCTTCCAGAATGCCTTCAATCTCGGCACCATGCTCCAATGCGCGCTGTACTGCTTCTTTTCCAAGTTCTTCCCACGGTGTTGAAATAATGGCCGCATCCGGATTCTTCTCTCTCAAAATATGAACACATTCTTCAATCTTTTCATCCTTCATCATCTGTGTTCTGCTGATTACGATCGTGGATGCATGCTCCACCTGATTTTCGAAGAATTCTCCGAAATTCTTCATATAAATCTTTGCCTTTTTCCCGTCCACAACCGTGATCCGGCCATCGATCTCAATATCTGCCTCTTCTTTGACACCTTCAATAGCCTTTACTACGTCAGACAGTTTTCCGACTCCGGATGGTTCGATGATCACTCTGTCCGGCTGATACTCTGTAAGAACTTTCTGAAGTGCTTTGCTGAAATCCCCGACCAGTGTACAACAGATGCATCCTGAATTCATTTCTGTGATCTCAACTCCTGCATCTTTAAGAAAACCGCCGTCGATACCGATCTCGCCGAATTCGTTTTCAATCAGAACCAGCTTCTCTCCGGGAAACACCTCCTCGATCAGCTTTTTTATAAATGTTGTTTTACCTGCACCTAAAAAACCTGAAATAATATCTACTTTTGTCATTTTTCATCCTCTTTTCAATCGATCTTTACGTCTGCATGGCTAATTGTATCACACTTCCTAAAAAGTTGCAAATAAATGGGGTTGTTTATCCTTTGTGATTAGTGTATAATGGTTCCAAGAGAAAGAGTACCATTTTTAGTACAAAATATACGTAAAAAGGAGACTTGTAGATATGGTAAATTTATTAACAGGCCCAAAGGGTAGTGGAAAAACACAGCAGATGATCGAGCGTGCGAATGAACTGGTGAAAGGTTGCGACGGACATGTATTTTTTATCAAGAAGAGCCATCGCGATACATACAGCTTATCTTTCAACATCCGCGCTATCTGCATGGATGATTACGATGTAATCACGAACATCGATGAATACCTGGGATTCATTTACGGTATGACAAGTGCAGACCACGATATTCAGGCAATTTTCATTGACGGTATTTTAAAACATGCTAATATCGCTCTTGAAAATATTCCTGCTTTTATTGAAAAACTGAAAAAGATTTCTAAAGACAACAATATCGATTTCTATATCAGCATCAGCGCTACAAATGAACAGCTCGGTGATGTGAACATGGAAGGCTGCCAGATTCTGAATTAAGATTGAAAATAAACAAGGGAAAGGACGTAACATATAAATGCTGCGTCCTTTTTTGTTCCTATACATAGACAAATATCTGCCGACATTCTCGCCGGCAGATATCCATTTCTTTATTTTTCCAGAGACAAAACCGTGTTCGTCTTCTCTCCTTTTTTATATTCTACAGTTACTTCATCACCAATTTCATATCGGATGATATCAATATAGTCCACAACAGACACATCAAAAATATCTTCCGAGTCTTCGATCATGATATAATAATGCGATGTTCCGTCAATGACCGCCTGTGCAATTTTAGTGATCTTTCCTTTGATTTCCAGAACTTCTCTTTCATCTTTTTCTGCTTCTTTCACTCCATTGGTAAGGAGAAGTTCATTATACTCCTGCTCACATTTGCTGACCGTATCACCAATCGCAACCAACTGGTACTTCTGGACGTTTACCATCGCATATTTCTTGACCAGACCGGCATCATCTTTCAGTGCGATGAAATACGTCGGCTCGCCCGAGATATTCAGAAGTAGCGGGAACGTAGCCACATAATGCAGATTCTGCACCTGACCTTCAGCTGAATCCATGGCAGAGTCCTCAATCGCACCTTCGACTGCATAGTATTTTGTCTCCATCGTTCGCTGATTCATCAGCACGAACCCGACGTTGGACTGATCGCTGTTTACAGAAGTTACACCTGTATAAACCCATACGTCATCATCGATTGCAAGATAATTATAGCCGTTCGTCGTCTTCAGGCAGTCTTTCTGACTCAGTATGCTGTTCAGGAAACCATGCTTTAACGAGCCATAATAATCATATAATTCTATCAGAAGATCTGCTGAATACGCACGGTCAATCCACTCCGGTACTTCATCGATCTTATAGTCTTCCATTTCACCGGTAATGGCATTACACAAAACCACACGTCCTACGGTTACCCCGCCAAACAGACCGATATTGTATTTCATTACCGGTGCGATCCAGTATGGAACTCCGTCATCGTCAATCTCAAAACTGAGATCCCCATAAATATAAGTCGGATGCGCAAACCTCAGATGACGATAAATATTCCTTCCAAAGTACTCACTGGTCGAATACTTCATACCTTCGTCCAGCTTTACCATTTCCGTTGTCTGGCTGGCCATGTCGATCCGGATATAAGCCGGGATTCCTTCTTTGCGGTTTGTAAACCATTTAATCAGACTGGCATACCGAAGCGGAGATACCCTGACCGGACGGTTTTTGTAGTTGATCTGGCTGTAAATATCATCGACTTCAAACTGCGAAACCATGTCAGACATACTTCCCATCTTGCGGTTACCCAGAATCTGTGCCGAATCCCTGTCGAGAAGCGGAATCTGATCAAAGGACAGTTCTTCAATATCCTGTGTAAATTCTCCGTCCTCCACCTTAAGAAGCTGCTGATATTTCTTTGCGTTGATCACCGGTGAAGAAAGAAAGCTTCCAATCAGGTATACCAGCAGAAGAACAATGAACAGTCCGATGATCACCTTCAAAAACTTGGAATCACTGATCTCCTTTCTTCTTGAAATTCCTCTTTTCAGGGCATAAATAATTCCAACAACGGCAACCAGTACAAGAATAAAGTACCATACATCCGCCGAATGAATATTAAATGCTGGGAGCGCCAGATAATAGTAGATTCCTGCCAAAATCAAAAAAATAACAACTCCCAGAATAGTTCCTTTCTTTTTCACATTCATTTCCTCCTCTTTTAAAATTTTTTATTCCAAAGTGTTGGTGTAAACAACATCAGGAATGGAAATATCTCCAGTCTTCCGATCAGCATATCAAAGCAAAGTACCAGTTTTGAAAAGCTATTGAATTTAGCAAAATTCTCCACCGGACCGACCAGTCCCAGCCCCGGTCCAACATTGTTCAGAGTCGTAAGTACCGCCGTAAAGGATGTCTCAAAATTATAATTGTTCGCAGAAACAAGCAAAACAGAAAGAGCAAGAATAATAATATATGCACTGATATAAACATATACGCCCCGCATGGTCTCTTCTTTCACCCTTTTTCCGTTTACCTTTACAATGGATACTCCCTTCGGGTGCAGCATCGACTTCAATTCCCGTCCGATACTCTTGATCAGGATCAGAAATCTGGAAACCTTGATACCACCACCCGTCGACCCTGCACACGCACCAATGATCATCAAAATCAGAAGCACCATTTTCGAAAGTTCCGGCCACAGATTAAAATCCACAGTCACGAAACCCGTCGTTGTTATGATTGCCGCCACCTGAAAAGAAGCATAGCGAAATGCTTTCCCAACAGAGTGATACATTGGAGTGATATTCACCACTATCATCACGACAGCGACTGCGATAATTCCCAGGTAAGCACGAAGTTCTTCATTTTTCAGAACATTTTTAACATCTTTCATTAA
This sequence comes from Bariatricus sp. HCP28S3_A4, assembly GCF_052066395.1. NCBI lineage: Bacteria > Bacillati > Bacillota > Clostridia > Lachnospirales > Lachnospiraceae > Bariatricus > Bariatricus sp. HCP28S3_A4. The sequence goes on from NZ_JBQHSE010000003.1 coordinate 106,579, forward strand.
CAGGAGGAAATACATGTTAAAATTAATCCCGAACAAAATCATGAAAACAGTGATCACACCATCAATATAAGCGCTGTTAAAATGTGCCACACTGTTATTGTAGGAATTAAATCCTCCGGTTCCGGCTGTGCTGAATGCATGCGTCACACTGTCAAAAAGGCTCATCCCTCCGCAAAGGAGCAGGATGATTTCCAATACAGTCAGAATGAAATACATACCATACAACAGTTGCGCCGTTCCCCTTGCCTTTGGGACCAGTTTGTCTGCTTCCGGACCCGGAACTTCCGCACGCATCAGATGCATGGAATTCTTTTCATCAAGGGATGTCAGCACCATTACAAACACCAGCACACCCATACCACCGATCCAATGCGTCAGTGCACGCCAGAAATTCATACATTTGGGCATACTTTCGATATCCATAAGTATAGTCGATCCCGTCGTGGTGAAGCCTGAAACAGTCTCAAAAAACGCGTCGATAAAATTCGGTATACACCCGGACAGAAAAAATGGAAGCGCTCCGAACAGTGACCAGAAGATCCATGCCGTCGCCACGATGATCAGCCCTTCTTTCGTGTAAATCATCGTATCTTCGGGTTCTTTTCTTCCCCATATGAAATAGCAGACGCAAAGGAGTGTCGACGCCACAAGAAAATATGCCGACTCCTTCTCACTGTACATAAGCCCTACCATCATCGGAATTAAAAGCAGAATCGCCTCAACCCCAAGCATTTTTCCAATGATATATTTTGTCATTTTCTTATTCATTGCTTACATTCTCCTGCTAAAGCATTATATCAGTGATATCCTGTACTTTTTTTTCTGTCGTTACCATCACTACACTATCCCCGACCTTCATACATTCATCACCATCCGGAATGATCACCTGACGTCCCCGCCCAATGCAAGCAATCAGGTTGTTCGCTTTAAAACTAAGTTCTTTCAACGGAATATTCGTATAATTTGTCTCTTCTTTGATAATAAACTCGAGAGCCACTACTCTTCCGCCGACAAGCTGATACATGGATTCAACATTGACGCTGCGAAGCGAATTCTGACGAGCACGCACATAACTCATAATCGCGTCAGCAGTCGCTGTTTTCGTGGAAACCAAAGCATCAATATCCAGTTCCTGCACCAATTGTGCTCTGCTGTCTTCATTGACCTTAGCCACTATCTTATCCACACCCTTGGTTCTTCCAAACAATGCAAGTATAATATTCTCCTCATCCACATTAGTAAGATTGATCATGGCATCTGCTTCTTCAATGCCCTCTTCAATCAGCAGATCATGATCTGCTGCATCTCCGCATATAATAGTCGCCTTCGGAAGCTCTTCACAGAGTGACTCACACTTTTTCAGATCTTTTTCAATGATCTTCACCTGCATTCCAAGAGCAATCAGCTGTTTTGCAAGATAATATGCCACTCGGCTGCCTCCGCAGATCATGACTTTCTTTACTTTTCTTTTTCTTCCGACAAATCGGAAAAACTCTTCGATATATTTATGGGAAGCGACCAAGTGAAGTCTGTCCCCGACCTTTACCAGAAAATCTCCATCCGGAATAATCACATCATTCCCTCTTCGCACCGCACAGATAAGCAGTTTAATCTGATACTTCTGATAAATATCAGAAAGCTTCATCCCGTCCAGCCTGCTCTGTTCTTTTACAATATATTCTACGAGCTCAGCTTTTCCTTTCATAAATGTCTCAACCTTTGCGGTATCGGGAAGAAGAATCGCCCGTGAGATTTCAAATGCTACCGCAAGTTCCGGATTCACTGCCATACTTAGTCTGAGATCCTCTTTCAAAAGATCAATTTGCTGATAGTAGATAGGATTTCTCACACGTGCAATGGTGTGCTTTGCTCCCAGTTTTCTTGCCAGAAGGCAGCTTACCATATTCAATTCATCTGTAGACGCACAGGCTATAACCAGATCTGCATTCGGAACTCCCGCCTGTCTCTGGATTTGAGCATCTGCTCCATCCCCGTTGATGCACATAATATCCAAATTATTGATTGCTTCTTTCAGTTTCCCTTCATTTCGATCAATCAGTACGACATCGTAATTTTCTTCGGATAATTGTGTCGTCAATTTATGTCCAACTTTTCCGTCCCCAATAATTACAATTTTCATTTAAGGCTACCCTTCATTTTTCTTTAGATTTACCTACGTAGCATACCACTTTTATGTCAAAAGTACAATAGCGAGGTCTGTAATTTAAAACGAATTAGTGTTGTTAAAGAAAGCCGGACAAAATGCCCGGCTTTTCTCTTGTTCTATCAAATTGAATTTACGCCTCTTCTGCAGCGCGTTTTGCGATTTCCTTCTCCTGAACATCATTCGGTGCCTGCTCATAACGGGCAAATTCATAAGAATATGTACCACGTCCGCCCGTCATGGAACGAAGCGTTGTACAATATCCAAACATACCTGTCATCGGCACATCCGCCTCAATCACCTGATATCCGCCTGCAACCGGATTCATTCCTAAAACTCTTCCACGACGTTTATTCAGATCTCCCATTACATCTCCGGTATAATCATCCGGAACCGTAACCTTAACGGATGCAATTGGTTCCAGAAGAACAGGACCTGCTTCCATGAAACCTTTCTTAAATGCCTGGCATGTTGCAGTCTTAAATGCCATTTCTGAGGAATCTACCGGATGGTAAGATCCATCGTAAAGAGTTGCTTTTACGCCAACAACCGGATATCCTGCCAGAGGTCCCTTAACAACAGAATCCTGAAGTCCCTTCTCAACAGCCGGGAAGTAGTTCTTCGGAACAGCTCCTCCCACAACCTCTTCTTCGAATACATACGGTGTCTCCAGATCTCCGGACGGTTCAAATCTCATCTTAACATGTCCGTACTGTCCATGTCCGCCGGACTGTTTCTTATACTTGGTATCCACATCGGAATTCTTGCGGATCGTCTCACGGAATGCAACTTTCGGAGTCTCAAGTGTAATACCAACTTTATAACGTTCTGCCAACTTGCTTGCCACAACTTCCAGATGCTGATCGCCCATACCATAGATAAGAGACTGACGGTTCTCACTGTCATTCACCACTTTCAGTGTTACATCTTCTGCCATCATTCTTGCAAGTGCCTGGGAAACTTTATCTTCATCACCTTTATTATTTACTACATATTTCATATATGTATATGGTTTGGAGTATTCGGTTCTTCCAAAAGAAACCGGAGTATTCTTTGTAGAGAGCGTATCACCGGTTCTTGTTGTACCAAGTTTTGCGATTGCTCCGATATCTCCGGCAAAAAGCTCGCTCACTTCTACCGGTTTATTTCCGTTCAGGGTGTAGATTTTACCAAGCTTTGCTTCTGCATCTGTCTCTGCATTATAAAGGATATCATCGCCTTTCAGTACGCCCGAACATACTTTCACAAAAGAGTATTTTCCGATAAACGGATCAACCATAGTCTTAAATACATATGCACTCTTCGGCTGTGCAAAGTCATAATTTGCCTCAAAGATCTCATTTGTCTTACGGTTGATTCCTGCACACTCACGATATTCCGGACTCGGGAAGAAACGTACAATATCAGAAAGGAGATTGGTTACGCCCTGCGCCTGAATATTGGAGCCCATCGCTACCGGAACGATCGAACCGTCCATAACTTCGCTTCTCATAGCAGAACGAATCTCTTCTACAGAGAATTCATCTCCTTCGAAATAACGTTCCATAAAGGCTTCACTCGTCTCAGCCACTGCTTCAAGAAGTTTCTCACGGTAAATCTGCAGATTCTCCTTTGAATATTCCGGAATTTCACATTCTTCTTTCTGTCCGAGACCTGTATATCTTCTTGCCGCATTCTTAATAACGTTTACATAGCCAACCAGCTTCTCGTTCTCACGAATCGGCATGAAATGAGGTGCGATTACTTTTCCGTATCTTGCTGTCAGATCTTCCACTACCTGACGGAAACTTGCATCATCCACATCCATCTCTGTTACATAAATCATTCGCGGAAGTTTATACTTGTTGCAGAGTTCCCATGCTTTCTCGGTTCCGACCTGAACACCAGCCTTACCAGAAACAACGATCACCGCTGCATCCGCCGCACTTACAGCTTCCTCTACTTCACCTACAAAGTCGAAATATCCAGGAGTGTCCAGAATATTGATCTTTGCTTTTTCCCACTCTATCGGAATCAGACTTGTGCTGATTGAGAACTTTCTCTTCTGCTCCTCTTTATCGAAATCACTGATCGTATTTCCTCCGTCAATGCTGCCCAAACGGTTCGTTGCTCCTGAAACATAAGCCATTGCCTCTGCAAGACTTGTCTTTCCACATCCCCCATGTCCCAAAAGAACAACGTTTCTTATTTCATCCGTTCTGTAAACCTTCATGCTGCTGCCTCCTTGTAAAAAGTTTCTCATGGGTACATTGTACTAAATATTGTTCAAAGTTACAACTATTTTATTTATTTTTAACAAAAATATCGCAACTCCTATTGCTTTTTCACTTTAAAGCGTTGCATTATTGACAGAATTCGTTTTATCATTTAAAATGAAAGTTAATGTTTAGAAAGGATTCTTTAGCTATGAAACAGAAGAAAATCGGATTTATTGGTCTCGGACTGATCGGCGGGTCCATTGCCCGGGCCATCCGCCGTTACTATCCGGATTACGAGATAATTGCATTCGATAATAATAAAGAAACACTGGCACTTGCAACACAGGAATCGGTCATTCATGTAGCCTGCACGTCGATCGATGACAATTTCCGCGACTGCGACTACATTTTCCTCTGTGCCCCTGTGGCATTTAATACCGAATACCTGAAGATGATGACGCCCTATCTCCATGACGGACTGATTCTCACTGACGTTGGGAGTGTAAAAACTCCGATGCATGAGGAGATTGAACGTCTGGGACTGGGGAAATACTTCATAGGCGGTCACCCGATGGCCGGTTCTGAGAAAAGCGGATTTGCAAATTCCAAACCGCTTTTAATTGAAAACGCTTATTTCATCCTTACTCCTTCTCCGGAAGTTTCCAAAGAAAAAATACAGAGCTATTCCGAGTTCGTGGAGGCTCTCCATTCCATTCCTGTCGTGCTTGATTATCAGATCCATGATCAGATTACCGGCACGATCAGTCATCTTCCGCATATTATCGCCGCATCCCTGGTTAATTTTGTGCGGAATACCGATACTCCGGATGAACTGATGAAGAATCTTGCGGCGGGCGGTTTTAAGGATATCACAAGGATTGCTTCTTCTTCACCGACGATGTGGCAGCATATCTGCCTTCAGAACGGAAAGAATATTTCCCGGATTCTGGATGAATATATTCAGATGCTGACTCAGGCTAAATCACTGATCGATGCAGGCGATTCTCAGGCAATTTATGATATGTTTGACCATTCCAGAAATTACAGGAATTCGATCCCTGACGGTTCATCGGGACCGATCCGGAAGACGTTCGCCATCTACTGCGACATACCGGATGAGACCGGCGGCATTGCAACAATCGCTACGATCCTTGCGTGCGGCGGTGTCAATATCAAGAATATCGGAATTGTAAATAACCGCGAATTTGAAGAAGGCGTTCTTAGAATTGAATTCTACGACGGCAATTCCTGCGATAAAGCTTCCGCTCTGCTCAGAAAGCATCGGTATATCATATATGAAAGATAACGAATCTACAATCAGAAAGGAATATACATAATTATGGAAATTCATACTTCCCACGGACTTCACGGTGAGATTGAAATCCCCGGAGACAAGTCCATTTCCCATCGTTCCGTTATGTTCGGGGCACTGGCCAAAGGTACAACTGAGATTACTCATTTTCTTCAGGGAGCGGACTGTCTGTCTACGATCGGATGTTTCCGCGCTATGGGGATCGAAATTGAGAATACGCCGGAAAAGATACTGGTTCACGGCAGGGGGCTTCATGGTCTGACCGCTCCGGCCGGAACGCTGGATGTCGGGAACAGCGGTACAACCACCCGCCTGATCTCCGGAATCCTCTCCGGGCAGCCCTTTGCCACCACTTTATCGGGAGATGCCTCTCTGAATTCGCGCCCCATGAAACGGATTATGGAACCGCTGTCCCTTATGGGTGCCGATATTCAAAGTCAGAACGGTAATGGCTGTGCGCCGCTTCAGATCAACCATCACCTGAATCCCGGATCACACCCGGAGCTGAAACATATTCACTATCGTTCCAGGGTGGCATCCGCGCAGGTCAAATCCGCCGTTCTTCTCGCAGGACTTTATGCCGACGGTGTGACTGAAGTTACAGAGCCTACGCTGTCCCGCAATCATACGGAGCTGATGCTGAATGGATTTGGGGCAAATGTAATAACCATCAATCATGACGACGGAAGCGCCACGGCCTCCATTCAGCCATGCGAAGAACTTTTTGCCCGGCAGATTCAGGTTCCCGGTGACATTTCTTCCGCAGCATACTTCATTGCCGCCGGACTTCTGGTGCCGAACTCTGAACTGCTCATCCGAAATGTCGGGATCAACCCGACCCGCGCCGGACTTCTCGAAGTATGCCGCGCTATGGGCGCTGATATCACTTATGTAAACCAGACCAGTGCCAGCGGAGAACCGACCGCCGATCTGCTTGTAAGATCCAGTTCACTTCACGGTACGACGGTAGAAGGTGCGATCATCCCGACTCTCATTGACGAGATTCCAATGATCGCTGTAATGGCAGCTTTCGCAGAAGGAACAACTGTGATCAAAGATGCCGCTGAACTCAAAGTGAAGGAAACCGACCGGATCAAAACAACAACGGAAGCTCTGCTTGCCATGGGCGCAGACGTGGTTCCTACCGAAGACGGCATGATCATCCACGGTGGAAATCCTCTCCACGGCACGGACATCAACAGCTATCTGGATCACCGCATCGCAATGGCATTTTCCATCGCCGGACTTGCTGCTGCGGGAACGACCACAATACAGGACAGCCGGTGTGTCGATGTCTCTTACCCGGAATTCTATAAGTCTCTGGGCGCATTGAATCAGTGATTGAAATGCAAATGTTTTAAAAGGGAACGCAAAACTGCGTTCCCCTTTTTTATGCCTGATTGGAATCCAGAAGTTCCAGCAATTCATCTCGGTTCATACTTCCCAAATATCCATTCTCTCCACTTAAGATCTGGGTAGCAAGATCAGTTTTCTTCTCTTGCAGCTTTTGAATCTTCTCCTCAATCGTGTTCTTCGCCAGGAGTTTATACACTGTCACTTTCCGCGTCTGACCGATTCGGTGCGCACGGTCTGTCGCCTGATTCTGAACCGCCTGATTCCACCATGGATCATAATGGATGACCACATCTGCACCGGTAAGATTAAGTCCGACTCCACCTGCTTTCAATGAAATCAAAAATACCGGCGTATCTCCTTCGTTAAATTCCCTGACAAGCTCAAGACGTTTTTCTTTTGCGGTGCTTCCCGTTATCAGGAAATACGGGATTCCCGCCTTATCAAAATTCTCCTTCAAAATATCCAGCATAGAAGTAAACTGTGAAAACAGCAGGATACGATGTCCGCCATCCATCGCACTCTGCACCAGATCCAGACATGCATCAACCTTCGCGGCTTCTCCGCGATAGTGTTCAAAACAAAGCGAAGGATCGCAACAAATCTGCCGAAGCTTCGTGATTTCCGCTAATACCTGCAGCTTATTCTTATTAAACTCCTGATTGTCCTGCTCGGAAATTACCTGTTTCAAATGCAGTACCTGTCCATCATATAACTTCTGCTGTGTATCTTCAAACTTGACATACCTGATTTCTTCCATTTTCTCCGGAAGGTCTTTCAAAACATTCTCTTTCAGCCTTCTCAGGATGAAAGGAGCCGTCATCTTCTGTAGTCTCTTTGTAGCAGCCTCATCCTGATTCTTTGCAATCGGAATCTCAAGTTCTTTTCGGAAAGCTTCGTAAGAATATAAGAATCCCGGCATGAGATAATCGAAGATGCTCCAAAGCTCACTTAAGCGATTCTCGATCGGGGTTCCCGTCAGAGCATACCTGGTTTTGCTTTGTATCACCTTAACTGCTTTGGCTGCAGCTGTTGAATGATTTTTTATATACTGCGCTTCATCAATGATCTCATAGAGAAATGTTTTTTCGTCATAAAACCCAATATCACGTTTGAGCAGGTCATAAGACGTAATCAGCACATCCACATCCTTCCAGTTTTCAACAATATTCCGGCGCTCATTCTGCGTACCGGCAACCACATTTACCCGAAGTTCCGATGCAAAGCGGCTGAACTCTTCCTGCCAGTTGAAGACCAGAGAAGCCGGCGCTATGATTAGAGACGTTCCTTCTTTTCCTTCTTGTTTTGCAGAAAGAAGCACAGCAATCGCCTGCAGCGTCTTCCCAAGTCCCATATCATCCGCAAGGATTCCGCCAAATCCCCACTCCTCCAGTGTTCGCAGCCACTTAAATCCATCTTTCTGGTAAGGACGCATCACTTTGCTTAAACTCTCTGGCTCTTCAAAGTCCGCTTCCTTTACCGTCTTAAATCCTTTAATGATCTTACGGAAATGACTGTCTCTGTTACTGTAAATGCTCTCGTTTTCTTCCAGCAGTTTATCCAGATAAAGCGTCCGATACATCGGAAGATGTAGTTGGCCTTTCAGGAACTCTTTTGGCTTCACATGCAGTCCCTGAATCATCTCATTTAAAGCTTCCAGTGGAGAATTCTCCAGATCAACGAAGGAGCCATCCTTTAACCGGTAATATTTTTTCTTTGTGCGATAACTCTGCAGAAGTTCCAACAGTTCCTGCATCGGTACATCCGTAGTCGAAATTTCCAGATTCAGCATTCCCTCGGAGACAGATACCCCCGCAGATACACGAACTCTATTGATCGTACGGTATCCCAGGAAGCTTTTCGTGCATCTCACTTCGCCCAGCTCCAGCATCTTATCCAGCCCGTTCTTCATCAGATTATAGATTCGTTCCTCATCTTTTCCACAACTGAAGCTTTCACTTTCCCAATTAATTTCGGGTAAATACTGAAACAGATATGCTATGGTTTCCTGTTCTCTCTCATAATCACGAAAGGCAGCCATGTTTTCAATTAATTCATCATCAAAATAGTCAGTCAGAGAGAACTCCTGTTCTCCGTAACACGCCAGTGCACGGCATACGACATCCTGCTCCGGTGCATCCAGATCAAATCGAAACTGTACTTCCGGCGGCAGATACGAACGGAATTTTTCCGGTTCCGCTTCCGTAATATCTGCTACTTCACGTAATTGTGGAAGAGTACGGTAAAAAAACTCTGCCATATGATTGCGTCCTACCAAGAAGGCAATTGAGCCACCATCAGCCGCTCTTGTCAGAGGTTCCATTTTGCCAAGAAATTCTGGTTCCACTTTCATAAAATGAGTACCACTGATATAGTAGGCTGTATCTACTCCATAGAATAATTCCGGCAAGTTTCCTCTGACTCTCACTCCATGGAATTCCTTGTGCGTCCCCAGTGTATCCGCACTGATTCTCATCTGGATCTTCGGTTCACCGATTCCCGGTTCCAGATAAATCTTTTTCACCGGTGACTTGTCGCGGTTTTCGTACTCGACAGGCTCTCCTCCCATCTGATTATAGAATTCGTCCAGCCTCCATCCATAGAGATCAACAGAACCTCCCACATCCTGCTTCTGGTAAGAATAATAGTTTCTTGATTCCATCATTCTCCGCGCAAATGCATTCTCATCCCGGACAATCTGATTAATAAAATGGATCCATTTCCGGCTTTCTTCTGTGAAATTCTCAATATTATGATTAATATTCGTACTGCTTCCATACACTGCCGTTGAAGCATTCTTAACATTCTCACAGAATTCATTCAATTTTTTTACTACAAACAGTTTGTTCTCTCCCACCTTGAAAGTCAGTGTCAGTTTTCCATCCTTCATGACCAGTCTCGGAACCAGACGCAGATTCTTCGGTTCTGCTTCCATATCCGACACAAATTTCGTCATTCGTTTATTGGAAAAAGAGGAAAGGACCCGTTTTCCACTGTAGTCCGTTGCATCTCCGATGTTCTGATCCTTTAAAATCCTTTCTGTCTCAAGTAAGGCTCCCGCCTTATACTTGCAAAACTGATTCTTCGAATAATACCAGCCATAATAATTCATCCGGCACTCAGGGCAATGACACTGAAGAGACAACAGTTCATCTCTGGCAAACTGGACATAAACCGGAAATTCGATCCCGTCTTCCTCACAACTGAAACTGATCTGTCCCAGTATTTCTCTTGTCATCTGATTATAACCGGTTCCTACCTCATCTAATCTGAGTTTGCCGTTTCTGATCACTTTCTCAGCTTCACTCTGCACTGCCTTCGAAAATTTCATCGCATTTCTGATAACCTCGGGTCTGAAGTAAGAATAGTTCTCTAATGCATTCATTCTCTTTTGAGCCTTTTCTGAATCCATTTCTTCTGAGTCATCATGCCATGGATTTTCCAAAGTCTCATAATCCTTTTTCAGCATCTGTCTTCTTGCTCTTTCCTGCTGACGCTTCTTTACTTCAGACAGCATTCTCTCCTCGGCCAGCCGCTGTTCTTCTTTTCGGCGCAGTTCCTCTGCAATCCGTTCTTCTTCTGCCTTCCTGAGTTTCTCAGCCTTGCGCTTTTCTTCCTCTTTTTTCAGTTCTTCAGCTCTGCGTTTTCCTTCTTCCTCCAGACGCCGTTTTTCTTCTCGCCTTTTCGCTTCTTCCTTTTTCTTATTTCGGATTTCTTCCTTCCTGGCCTCTTCCGCACGGATTCTCTCCGCCTCTTTTTCGCGGCGCTGTTCTGCTATTTTCTTTCGTTCCTCATCCTGCCGTGCTTTTTTCGCTTTTCTCTGCTCTCTGGCAAGCTTCTTTGCAGCTTTTTCTTCTTCCTGACGTTTCTTTTCTTCCACAGCTTTTTCTTCTTCGATTCGTCTCTTTTCGCGTGCCGCTTCTTCCTCCTCCAGGCGTTTCTTTTCTTCCGCAACTCTTTCTTCTTCACGACGCTTCAGTTCTTCTTTTTCATATGCTGTTCTTCTCCTTTTTATCTGAAGCTTCGATTTTTTTTGCTCTTCTGCTGCATGCTTTTCTTCGTTCTCCCTCCATAGCTTCATGAGTTCCTCTTCATTTTTTCGACTCTGTTCTGCCTCTTTTCTCATGTCAATCGCATAGAGTACTGCCGCCATGTGCCTGCAGTTTTTCCCACTTTTCGCGATTGCGCACTGGCAGTTCATACGTGAAATGTCATCATCCGTCATTTTGATAACAACCTCTGCTCGTTGTCTCTCTAATACTGCTGCCGAATACCCTTTCTCTGTCCTGGTCAAATCAACAACCTTTCTGTTCAAGCATGCCTTTTTGCCCCATTCCAGTGATGTTTCATCGAATCTTTCTTTCCATTCTTTCATTTGTAATGCTCCATCATATCTATCTTTACGCAATTACTACCATTTAGCCTACAAAAACAAATCTCTGACTTTAAATACATTCTTTTTCAGTATATCAGTTCCTTTCTTCATTTACAACTGAACATTCTTCATCGTTGGCAACTATTCAACCCGTTTCTCCGAAGCACAAAAAAGGAGGACATCTCCTTCCCCAAAGAGACATCCTCCAAAATCTATCTATAATTATCTTCCGATTTCTTCTCTAACTTCCTTGAAGCATTTTACAATGAAATCGATATCTTCTTTTGTATGGCTTGCGCAAACCTGTGTACGGATTCTTGCTTTTCCCTTCGGTACGACCGGATAAGAGAAGGCTACTACGTATACACCTTTTTCCATCATTTTCTTTGCATATTCGCCTGCCAGTCTTTCGTCATACAGCATAACCGGTACGCATGGGTGGGTTCCCGGAATGATGTCGAAGCCGTTATCAACGAGCTGTTTGCGGTAGTAAGCAGTCACTTCTTCCAAGTGATCGCGAAGCTCTGTGCTTTCTTCCAGCATGTTGAACATCTCAATGCTTGCGCCTGCGATTGCCGGTGCAAGAGAATTGGAGAACAGGTACGGACGGCTTCTCTGACGAAGAAGATCGATGATTTCCTTACGTCCGCTCGTATATCCGCCGGAAGCTCCGCCAAGTGCTTTTCCAAGTGTTCCGGTAATGATATCAACACGTCCTTCTACACCGCAGTACTCTGCAGTTCCGCGTCCATGTTTTCCTACAAAGCCAACGGCATGGCTGTCATCAACCATAACCAGCGCATTGTATTTATCAGCAAGATCACATACACCTTTCAGATTGCAGATGATTCCGTCCATAGAGAACACACCGTCTGTTGCGATCAGTTTGATTCTTGCGCCTGCTTCATCTGCAGCTTTCAGCTGTGCTTCCAGGTCTTCCATATTGTTGTTTTTATAACGGAAACGTTTTGCTTTGCAGAGACGTACTCCGTCGATGATGGATGCGTGATTCAGTTCATCACTGATGACTGCATCTTCTGCTGTCAGGATCGTCTCAAAAAGGCCACCGTTTGCATCAAAGCAGGAAGAGTAAAGAATCGTGTCATCGGTTCCGAGGAAGCTGGAGATCTTCTTCTCGAGCTGTTTATGAATGTCCTGTGTTCCACAGATAAAACGGACAGATGCAACTCCGTATCCCTTTTCATCATATGTTTTCTTTGCTGCTTCAATCAGACGCGGGCTGTCTCCCAGTCCAAGATAGTTATTTGCACACATGCAAAGCAACTCTCTGCCGTCTTCCATCTTTACTCTAGCTCCCTGCGGAGAAACGAACGGAGCCTCGCCTTTAAAAAGTCCTGCTTCCTTAATGTCTTCTACTTCTTTTGTATAAATACTTAAAATATCATTCTTACGTGCCATTTACTGCGGTCCCCTTTCTATTAATCGTTGATATGTGCCCAGTCAAGAATTACTTTTCCTGATTCTCCGGAAATCATTGCTGCAAATCCCTTTTCGTAATCTCTGATGTCAAAACGATGCGTGATGATCGGAGAGATATCCAGTCCGGCCTGAACCATAGTAGACATCTTGTACCATGTATCCCATACTTTTCTTCCGTAAATACCGCGGATATTCAGTCCGTTGAAGATTACGGTCTCCAGATCTACCGTAGCATCTGTTCTCTGAAGACCCAGAAGTGCGATATTTCCACCATGTTTCATGTTGTGGATCATATCATGAAGAGCCACCTGGCTTCCGGACATTTCAAGACCCACGTCAAATCCTTCTGTCATTCCGATTTCCTTCATGACATCCGGCAGTTTTTCCTGTGTCAGATTGACCGTTCTTGTTGCTCCGAGTTTCTTCGCAAGATCCAGACGATACTGGTTCATATCTGTAATAACAACATGTCTTGCTCCTGAGAATTTTGCGATTGCTGCTGCCATAATACCGATCGGACCGGCACCTGCAATCAGAACGTCTTCGCCAAGCATATCATAAGAAAGTGCTGTATGTGTTGCATTTCCAAACGGATCAAATATTGCATAGAGTTCCTCATCGATAGCCGGGTTGCATGGCCATACATTGGATGCCGGAATTACCAGATACTCAGCAAACGCACCGTTTCTGTTTACGCCAACGCCCTTTGCATCTTTACAGTTCTCCTTGTGTCCTTCCAGACAGTTACGGCATTTGCCGCAGGTGATATGTCCTTCACCGGATACCAGATCGCCCGGTTTGAATCCCTGTACACCGGCTCCGACTTCTACAACTTCGCCTACATACTCGTGTCCGGCTGTAAGTCCGATCGGGATCGTGTGCTGTGCCCAGTCATTCCACTGATAAATGTGTACGTCCGTACCACAAATTGCATTTTTGTGGATCTTGATCTTCACATCATTTGGTCCAACCTCCGGGATCGGTACTCTCTTCATCCAAAGTCCCTGTTCCGGTTTTTCTTTCACCAGTGCCCACATCATATTATCATTCATGTTTTCAACCTCCGTGCTTGAAATATTTCCCTTAACCGTTACTTATATCATAAGGAAAATCAGCCGGATTTTCAACACTTTTTTCCGTGTATTGCGCACATTCTACAAGTTTATGTTTTTGTGTCACGCACATAAACAAACGTTTTTCACCGAAGAACACATTTATGCACAAAGTACAAACCCAATCCCGTATTTTTATATATTTTTACCAAATACGCTGCAACAATTTGCACAAACCTCATATTTTTGTCTTTGTACAGCGTACACCGCTCACTCCAACATCCCTTCAATTCTTTCTCTGACAGACTTTACTTTTCCGGGATCCGTCCCACCGGAGCCAATTCCGATCACGATTTCGTCTTTTATAACAATAGATGGAAAATAAAAATCGCACAGTTCTTTCTGATCACAAGTATTGACCGGGATTCCATGTGCATTACAGTAACACACGATCTGCCTGTTCAATCTGTGATTGTTAGTGGCTGCAAACACGATGTCCGCCCCCGCAAGATCCTGCTCTTCGAACTTTTTTCTGATACAATGAACCTTCTGTTCTTCTTTCAGTCTCAGGACCTCTTCACATATCTCAGATGCTATGACATGAATGTTCCCTGAAAATGCCAAAAGGGTCCGTATACGCCGTGCCGCGATCACGCCTGCCCCGATCACAACGATCTTTTTCTCCGAAATATCCACAAACATAGGGAAATAAGACTTCCGCATGGTTTACGCCTCCTGATCCAGCATATAAAGAAGGGCATTGCAGATACATGCTGCGATATTGCTTCCTCCTTTTCTTCCCTTTGCGACGATATAAGGTGTATCCTTCAGTCCAAGGATCAGCTCTTTGGACTGTACCACATTCACAAATCCCACCGGCACTCCGATGATCAGCTCGGGATTTATTTTACCTTCTTTAATTAATTCATACAATCTCACCAGCGCTGTCGGCGCGTTACCGATTGCGAAAATCAGCTTCTCGCTTAACTCGGCCGCTTTGTCCATGCTGGCCTGGGCACGGGTTGTTCCTCCTTTTTTTGCGGCCTCTGCCACGTCCTCATCGGACATAAAGCAGTACACGTGTCCTCCGTATTCAGCCAGCTTCTTTTTGTTGATCCCTGATTTTCCCATCTGAGTGTCCGTCACGATCGACGCACCGCCGCGCAGGGCTTTAAGCGCCCTTTCCACAACATGATCCGAAAAAACCAGATTGTCGACATAATCAAAATCAGCGCTGGTATGGATACATCGCTTTACGATTGGCTCCGTCCCCGGAATGAGGATCGTATCTCCCAGTTCCTCTGTAATAATCTCAAAACTTCTCTTTTCTATCTCCGCAGGCTTTACCTGCTCCAATTCTATTTTCATCGCACATCTCCTCCTTTGATTGGCAGTCCGATACCACACACCACCCGGTCCACGCGTTCGGAAAATGCTGCAAGCCTGGTGCAGATCCGTCCTGTCTCTTCACGATATCTGCGCTCGAAAGCATCGATCGGGACGAGTCCGTATCCAATTTCATCTGTTATGATCACAATTTGTGGATTTTCCCGAATGATTCTGTCTGCAAACAGTCTCATCTCTTCATATTTTTCCATTGACTTTCGGATATACAGATGAAAATGATAGACTCCTTCACACTGAAGCAGCTCTTCTTCCGAGCACGCCGCTCCATCCACCCATCTGATCCCGGGATATTCTTTTTGGGCATATTCCATTTTTCCCTGGAATGCCCCGCCAATGATCATTCTCATCTCTTCACCTCCACCGGAATTCCGTAAACCACTTCCGTTACCTGATCTGCCATTCCTGCCATACGGCAGTTGACCGTCCCAAGCACCTCTTTATATACAGTCATCTCGGGGGAATCCGGTACACTTTCGGCAAAAACTTCATTTGTAACGACCACAAGCAGACAGCTGTGATCGACAAGAAAGCGGATTCCTTCCATAATTATTTCAGCCGAATTCTCCCCTGCACCGTTCTCTTCATATAGTTCATTTGCGGCAAGATTCGACATACACTCCAACAAAACCAATGGTTTACATGCTTGTTTTTCTTCATCAAACAGCCCGATAAGCTGTTTTTTCAAATCCAGATAGCATTCAACAGTACAGAACCCTTTTCCTTCTCTCATTTTCCGGTGGCGTTCGATTTTCTGTTTTGTCTCCTCCCCAAAGGGCATCATCGTAGCAAGGTAATACCGTTTTCTCCAGGGCTCTTTTTCTCCAAATTCCGTGATCAGCTGTTCTGCGTATTTCGATTTTCCGCTTCCGCTTCCTCCTGTCACCAGATGGAACATACTCCTACCTCCTGTCTGCGTACCGGTATTCCAGTGCACCGGTAGCGGCTATCTGCGTAATCCCGATAATTTCCGGCCGTATCAAATTGCAGCTCTTCATCGAGAATAACGGTATCACATAAAACTGCTTTCCCACCGCAAGCTGTTCCGCCTGATGAAGAAGCTGTGATCGTTTCTCCGGATCCGTCTCAGAGTCCGATGCCTTTACCAGTGCATCATATTCTGCATCCTTCACTCCGCTGCAATTATATGTACTGTTGGTAAGAAGGAGCGACAAATAGGTATATGGATCTGTGAAATCCGCCGTCCAGTTCATCCGGCACAATTCAAAATTTCCTGCATGGCGATCGGAATAATTAACCTGAAGTTCCTGCGCCTTCAGTTCCACGTTGATATTCAGATTTCGTTTCAGCTGTTCCTTCAGAACCTGCGCCGTATCCGAATCCAACTCCAGTGTAGGGTAATTATAAGTCAATGTCGGGAAGCCCTCTCCGTTCGGATAGCCTGCTTCCGCCAGCAGTTCTCTGGCTTCTTCTATATTCTCTTCAAATGGAGGATCCGCTTCTTCCACAAAATAATTGCCGGTAGCCTTATCTTTCATGCGCTTTGCGACAAGATTGACGGTAGGTTCCGTATCATCGCCTACGATTTTACAGAGTTCTTCCCGCTCGATTGCGAGACTCAGTGCTTTCCGGACCCGCACGTCCTGAAGCGGCTCCACATCCAGATTCGGGTAAATGTACCGTGTTGCGATCTGATTTGTCACAACCAGATCTGCTTTTCCCTGATACAGTTCCATAACATAGGATGGGAGAGAAGTCGCCACATCCACTTCTCCCGCCTCATATGCATTCGCCATGGACTGCTGATCTGCAAAAAAGCGGTACGTGATTCTGTTCAATTGGATCTGATCTGCATTCCAGTACCGTTCGTTCTTTTCCAGCACAAAATACTGTTCCGGCACATATTCTTTCAGATAAAAAGGACCGTTTGAGACACTGGTCGATGGATCTTTATCCCAGCCGTTTCCGGTCTCAGTCGCATATTTCTGACAGGATGGCGTATAGACCGGAAGGCGCAGCAGATCCAGGAAATACACACAGGGACTTTCAAGATAAAAAATCAGTGTATACTCATCCGGAGTCTCCACCCTCAGTTCTTCTATCCCTTTTTCCCCATTATAGATTGCCTCTGCATTCCGGATCGGAAAGAGATAGACAGCATATCCGCTCTGGCTCACCGGATCCAGCGCACGCTGCATTGTATTTACAAAGTCAGAAGAAGTGACCGGACTTCCGTCCGACCACACCGCCTCTTCCCGCAGATGAAATGTCCAAATCGTTGAGTCTTCATTCACTTCATAAGATTTAGCTGCGCGGTACTCAATCCTTCCATCAGAGTCATATGTCAGAAGTTCATCCAGTGCAGTTACAGAATACGCGAGGTAGGTCAGCGCGATACTTCCGGCCGGATCCATTGATCCGGTATCTGCACTGATTGCCACTGTAAGCTCCTTCTCTTCATTTCTTATTTCATCTTTCTTTTGGCTACAGCTGCCGCAAATCAAACTGACAGCAAGAAGCACTGTCAATACTGCATATATTCTCTTCATCCTGTCTCTCCTCTTGTTTACCGTTCCGTATATAAAAAACATGCCACTCTTCGTCCATCGATTGAATACATCTTTGGACGTTTTCGATAACAATACGCTCTGACATCCGGACATTTTCCGGCATAAGGACAACCATGTGACTCTTCCTCTCTCATATTTGTATTCTCCAGATTCATATTTTCAGATTCTGAGTTCTGCCTTACACTTTCTGGTTCTGTTCTGTGTCCTGCATTCAGAAGTGCTCTGGTATAGGGATGAAGAGGCTTCCTATAAACCTCATCTGTGTAGCCCTCTTCAACCATCGTTCCCAGATACATCACACACGTTCTCTGGCATAAAAAGTGCACTGCATGTAAATCATGAGAAATAAATAAAATTGTCACTTTCTCTTTTTTCTGTATTTCCTTTAATAGCCTCAGTATCTGTTCCTGCACCGGAAAATCCAGTGCCGATACCGGCTCATCGCAGACCAGGAAGCTGGGATTTCTTAAGAGTGCACGGGCAAGAGCAAGTCTCTGTCTCTGTCCTCCCGAAAATTCATCCGGATATTTCGTCAATACCTCTTCTCCCATTCCAACTCTTTCCAATACTGTTACATAGTGCTCTCTCATTTCTATTTTGTCTGTTTTCCCACCGGCAAAAATCGTCTCCGTCAACATTTGTTCGATTGTTAATGCCGGATTCAAAGCTGTAAGAGGATTCTGGAAAATCATACGTATTCCTTCCTGATGCCGGTTCTTTTTCCATTTTCTTAAAGGCACAATAGGCTTTCCCATATACCGAATTTCTCCCGCATCCGGTCTCAACATTCCGGTTATCATCCGTGCAAGCGTCGTTTTACCACATCCGCTCTCCCCGATTATGCCATAGCATTCTCCTCGAAAAATCGTCAGACTCACATCCTTGACCGCTTCTGTCACTTTGTAAGATTTACTCACATGCTCAAGCTTCAGAATCTCTTCTGCATTTCTTTGGACCTCCCGAAGTTCCCTCTGACCCAGATTTTTCACACATCGCAGCAATTCTCTTGTATATTCGTGTCTGGGTGTTTGGAAAATCTCTTCCACAGAACCTTCTTCTATCAGACTTCCTTCCTTCATAACCAGAACTCTGTCGCAGATAGAAGCGACCGCACTCAGATCATGACTGATCAGCATGACTGCCATGTCATTTTCTTTTGCGATCCGCCGAAAAAGGATCAGAATATCTTCCTGGATGGCTTCATCTAACGCAGTCACCGGCTCATCCGCAATTAAAACAGACGGATGACAGGCAAGCGCAAGTGCGATTGAAACCCTTTGGCACATTCCTCCCGACAGTTCGAACGGATACTGCTTCATTACCTCTTTCTCCCGCGTGATCTCCACCATTTTGAGAAGCTTACCGGCTTCTTGTTCCGCATCTTTCCTTCCACATCGAGCATGCTCTCTTATCGTCTCTGTCAGCTGTTTTCCCACCGTCATTGCAGGATCCAGATACGCCGACGGTTCCTGGAACACCATAGAAATTACATGTCCTCTCAATTTCTTCATCTTTTCCGGACAATCCCCGCCCATTTCGTGGTATCCTCGCAGGATTTCTTCTCCTTCGGCTTCCATATACCCAAAAGAAACCTCTGTCTCTGAAGAAAGCAGTCCCAAGACCGCTCGCATTGCCGTGGTCTTTCCACAACCGGATTCCCCCACCAGTCCAGTGATTTCTCCCTCTCTCAGCTCAAATGAGAAATGGTTTACTACACCGTCTCCTTCCTGCCGTTTATGAAATTTTACACTTAAATCATCTATTTTAAGTAAACTCATAACCTAATTCTCCCTGACGATCAGATTCAGCGAAAAGATCAATAAGACCAGCACCAGTACCGGCCACATCATTTGTGTAGGATAAATCTGCATCTGGCTTCTTGCCTCCTGGATCAGAGTTCCAAGACTTGCAGCCGGTGCAGCAATTCCAACACCCAGAAAGCTCAAAAAAGCCTCTGTGAAAATAGCTTCCGGGACAAGCAGTACTGCGTTCAAAATCACTTTTTCCTTCAGATTCGGAAGCATCTGTTTGATCAGAATCCGCATTGCCCCGGATCCCTCGAGACGGGCCGCAAGAATGTAATCCATCTCTTTTAATCGCAGAATCTCGCCACGAACTACGCGCGCCATCCGTGTCCACCCGGAGATACAGATTCCCAAAATCACCGTTTTTACACTGGCTCCGAAAAGCAGCATGAACAGGATGACATACAAAAGCGATGGAATCGAATCCACAATATCTGCTGCCTGCATCATGATCATATCCGTTTTCTTTCCGGCATATCCGGCAATCCCGCCATACAGAAGTCCCACTATCGATGAGATCAGACTGGCAAGAATGCCCACCTTCATACTGATTCCGGCCCCATACCACACTCTGCTGAAAATATCACGGCCAAATTTATCGGTGCCAAACAAATGCATCAAAGAACTACCTGCATTTCTCAGATCTGCATTCTGCGTAACCGGATCATAAAACGGAAGAAACGGAACCAAAACCGTAAAAAAAGTCAATACCAGCAGTATACAGATTCCCAGACGGCTGTATTTACTTTTCCAGAAAGTCTTCATTTGCTCCTCCTTACCGACGGTTCCAGTATCATGCGCAGGATGTCCATTGCCAGATTAACGATAATAACGACCATTCCCATAAAGATTGTGAGTCCCATGATCATCGTATAATCTCTTCCGGATACCGCATTCACAAATTCTCTTCCAAGTCCCGGGATATTAAATACCGTTTCCGTCACAAAACTTCCGGTAATGAGATAAGCGGCCGCAGGGCCCAGATACCCCAGGATCGAAGTCCACGCATGCCTCAGAATATGACAATACAAAATTTTCTTCTGGCTGATTCCCCTCGCTTTTGCCATGACCACATATTCTTTTGCAGACTCCTCCCGTATGGACTGGTTCATCATTCTAGCCACAACCGTAGTCGGATATAAAGCAAGAGATAAGACCGGGAGCACATAATGCGCCCGGGATAAAAGACCGGAAACCGGAAACCACCCAAGCTTTACTCCAAATATCAGCAAAAGCAAGACTGCCGCCGCAAAATTCGGAATCGCACCTCCAAGTACAGTTCCGATAAAAATTCCTTCTCTTACCAGAGTCTTTCTACTGCACGCCTGACAGATTCCCAGCGCCGTTCCCAGAACAAGCGCCGTCAGGATTGCCAGTCCTCCGACTTTCACCGTATACGGCCAGGCCCTTGCGATTACATCAGAAACCCGTACACCCTGCTTTTTATAAGAAATCCCCATATCTCCCCTTAACAAGCCTGTCAGGTAATTCTTATACTGAACTGCTGCCGGTTCATCCAGTCCATATTCTTTTTCCATCGTTTCTACCATATTGGGTGAAATGTTGCTGCTCTGAAATGGGCTTCCGGGCATACTTCTCGTCAGGAAAAATGTAACCGTGATCAGAACAAACAAAGAAAAAATGCCTGTTAAAATTCTTTTTATAATATAGTTCCCCATATTCATTCTCTTTTCGTATTCTGCAGGAAATGATCACAAATTGTCTGAAGGATTCCTTCTTCTGAGGCTTCTTCTGCCGTCAGAATCTGTAGTGCATTTCTCTCGTCCGATGTCTTCATGCAACGCTCGGCTTCTCTTTTTGTCTGCTCCCCGATACAAACTGCACACATGTTTTCAAATCCACTCTTCTCGAAAGAAGCCACGAACCCTCTTACCGTAGAAGCGCTGGTAAATGTTACGATATCAATTTCTCCATTTTCAAGCAGATGCTTCACTCTTCCGGTCACAGCATCATTTTCTGTATACACCGTAGTATAGAGCGGAATATCTTCAACAGCAAGTCTCTTTCTCGCAAGTGGAGGCAACAATTCGGGAGATCCCTGCTCCGCCCGCACAATGACGATATGACTTCCCGGAGCTGCCTTTTCTGCAATACAAGTTCCCAGACTCTCCGCGTTAAAAATCTCCGGAACCACATCCGCAAAAATGCCTGTTCCTGCAAGCTCCCTTTCTGTTGCAGCACCGATTGCGGCAATTTTTATATCCGCCGGTCCCCCAAGCAGCTGCCGCAGATCGATTTTAAGATGTTTCAGTTCCTGAAAGAATACCCGCACACCGATCACACTGGTAAATACCAGCCATTCCTGATCGGCACATGTTCCGAATTTTTTCATCACTTCACATAGTCTCTCATTCGGCGAGATCACCTTGGTACGTATAGTAGGCATTTCAATGACCTGTGCTCCTAATGTTCTCAGCCACCCAGCCAGATGTCCCGGATTTTCCCTGGGTCTGGTCACTACAATCTGTTTCCCGTTAAGAGGCAGAGCTGCCCTCCAAGCAAACCGTCCTGCCAGTGAACAGACCGACCCGACTACGACCAATGCAGGTGTCCCGATTCCGGAAAGCAGGACTTCGTCTTCCAAATGTTCCAACGTGGAAACCACATTTTTTTGTCCAGCCGTTGTTCCTTTCGCTATGACAGCTGCCATGGTATCTGGATCCATACCTGCATCCATAAGTCCACGACAGATCTTTCCAAGCGAAGTGATCCCCATGAGGAAAACCAATGTCCCCTTTAATGAAACCAACGCCGGATAATCGATCCGGCTGCTTCCGTCTTTTCTCGGATGTCCTGTAATTACATGAAAAGAAGACGTGTAATCGCGATGTGTCACCGGAATTCCTGCATAGGCCGGAACAGCTGCTGCAGATGTAACTCCCGGAACCACTTCAAATAGTATTCCGTGTTCCGCAAGCACTTCTGCCTCCTCTCCTCCTCTTCCAAACACAAATGGATCCCCGCCTTTAAGACGGAGTACCTTTTTTCCTTCCATTGCCTTTTCCAGCAAAATCTGATTGATCTCTTTTTGCGGGACAGGATGATTTCCCTGGCGTTTTCCTACATCAATCATTTCTTTTTCATCCGGAATCAAGCTGAGGATTTCTGTACTGACCAGTGCATCATATACGATTGTATCTGCCTCCTCCATGATTTTTCTTGTTTTTATTGTTAATAGGCCGACATCGCCGGGTCCTGCTCCCGCAAGCCATACCTTTCCTTGCTGCTCCATGTCCGTCTCCCTGATTTTTTTATCAATCACCATATTTCCGTCTCATCTCTTTTGCAAGCAGGGCGCCTGCTTCCTGCGCTTTTTGACAAGTCCCCGCGATCTTTTCCTTAAAAAACCGACCATCCGACTCACGATAATAAAGTCCCGACAGACAGAGTTCTTCCCCTTTCGTCCTCGCGTGTGCCGCAACCGGTGATGTACACCCTCCTCCCAGTTCCGCAATAAACTGCCGTTCAGCAAGCGCTGCTGCTCGCGTCTCTCTGTGATCCAGAATCTCTTCCCAGATCCAGTTTTCTCCTTTTCTTCCCTGCACTGCCAAAATCCCCTGACCCGCTGCCGGGATCATTTCCTCCACATCGAAATATCTTCCGATCCGCGACTCCATCCCCAGCCGTTGAAGTCCTGCTGCCGCCAGTACAAGAGCATCGTATGACTCCGTCTCCAGCTTCTCCAGGCGGGTCCGGATGTTTCCCCGTATTCCTTCAAATCTGCAGTCCCCAAACCGTTCTGCCATCTGGATCTGCCTTCTCCTGCTGCCGGTCCCAATGATCTGTAGCCTTCCCGTTTGCACGGCCTGCTCTGAATAGACCAGCACATCCCGCGGATCTCCTCTTTTCGGAAATGCAAAGACCGGTAACTCCTTCGATATTTCCGAAGGCATATCTTTCAGACTGTGCACTGCCAGATCGATCCTGCCCTCCATGAGTGCATGATCCAGTTCTTTCACAAACAGCCCCTTTCCCCCGATCTTCTCAAGGCTCTGATGCAGGATCTTATCTCCGGTTGTTTTCATCGTTACAATTTCAATTTCCAGTTCCGGATGAAACTGCAAAATCCGTTTTTTTACAATTTCGGCCTGTATCACCGCAAGCTTACTTTTTCTGCTTCCGATTCGAATCACAGACTGCATGGCATCTTCATCCCTTTCTCAATTACTTCATAAATATAATTCATATCCAGATTCTCCCGCAGGGCATCTGCGAGAAGGTCATATTGATTTTCCTTATATCGGTTGTAATCCATCGTCATGACTTGATCCGTATCCACTCCCTTTGCTTTTAAGACAGCCCTTACCAATCCGTCCGACACTTCAGCCGAATCAAAGATTCCATGGATATAACAACCATACACATTTCCCTGCCAGGTGCCATCCACTTTTCCCGTCTCTTCATGCAGTTCTTCCTGAATCTTAAGGAGCGGGTTTCCTTTTCTCAGAGTTGTCCTGCCCATATGGATCTCATATCCTTCCAGATGTGATCCGGAAAGTCCGCTTAGGATTCCTTGTGTATCACCGAAACATCCATGAATTCTGCTCCTTGTCTTTTCCCCCTGAAAAACAGTGCAAACCGGAAGCAGTCCCATTCCCTGAATGCTGCCGCCTTTTTCCACCTGTTCAGGATCAAGAATCTCCTCTCCCAGCATCTGATATCCGCCACAGATCCCGAAAACTAATTTTCCGGAAGACGCATGCCGGAGTATTTTCCCTTCCAGACCATTCTGGCGCATCCACAACAGATCTTCCATCGTATTCTTGCTCCCCGGGATCAGAACCGCATCCGGATTACCAAAATCCCTTGCAGATGAGACATATCGGACAGAAAGTTCTTTCCTGTGTTCCAGCGGTGCAAAATCTGTAAAATTCGAGATTCTCGGAAGCCGTATGACAACAATGTCTGCCAGGCCGGAACCACCTTTTCTTTCAAACCGCTCCGTCAGACTGTCCTCTTCATCAATGTCAAGGTGCAGATACGGTACCACCCCACAGACCGGTATCCCGGTTCTTTCCTCCAACATCGTAAGTCCCGGTTTCAGAATTCCTTTGTCCCCCCGGAATTTGTTGATGATGGTTCCTTTGACCCGCATCCTCTCATGTTCTTCCAGAAGTTCAATCGTCCCCACGATCTGTGCAAACACTCCGCCACGATCTATATCGCCCGCCAGAAGGACCGGCGCATCCACCATATCCGCCAGTCCCATATTGACAATATCATTTTGTTTCAGATTGATCTCGGCCGGACTCCCGGCACCTTCGATCACAATAACATCATACTGTTCTTCCAACCGATGATACGCTTCCAGAATCATCGGTATATATTCTTTCTTTTTTCGAAAATATTCCGATGCAGACATCGTTCGCGTCACTTCACCCCGCACGATTACCTGCGATCCCGTATCCGTGGTCGGTTTCAGCAGGATTGGATTCATATCAACAGACGGCTGAATACCTGCCGCCTCAGCCTGCATCACCTGAGCGCGCCCCATCTCCAGACCTTCCGTGGTGATAAAGGAATTGAGTGCCATATTCTGGGATTTAAACGGTGCTACGCGAAGGCCGTCCTGCTTCAGAATGCGGCATAGCCCTCCGACAAGAATACTCTTGCCCACATTAGACATCGTTCCCTGGATCATGATCGATTTCGCCATCTGTCTCCTCCGTTTCTTCTACCTTCACACTCTTCGAATATATATCATACAATGCTTCCAGCAATCTGTGATTATCCCCGCGCTGCCGGATCGCAATCCTGTAAAATCCTTTCTCGAGTCCCCGGTAATTGCTGCAGTCCCGGATCAGGATCCGATATTCCTTCATCTTCTCAAACAGATCCAGATCACTTTTCAGCAAAATGTAGTTTACTTCCGATGGGAAGAAGGTAACTCCAATCTCCGCCAGCCCTTCTTCCATCCATTTTCTTTCCCTGGTAATAAATTCCCTGGTCGTCTGCACTCTTTTCTTTTCCTTAAGTGCCGCAAGTGATGCCGCCTGAGCAGGGATTGATACATTCCAGGGCTGCCGACATCGTTCCATTTTCTCCAGAATGCTTTCATTTCTACTCACTGCATACCCCGAGCGGAGTCCGGGCATGGCATGCATTTTGGTAAATGCCCGGATCACCATGAGATAACTGCTCTTTGCCGCTTCTTTTATCATTGTCATTTCGGATGCATTCTCCATAAAATCCAGAAAACATTCATCCAACACCATAAAGATCTGTTTTTCTTCACATATTCTCAGTATTTTTCGAAGCAGTCCTTTCGGCACGCTTCTTCCGGACGGATTATCTGGTGAACAAAGGAACACTATATCCACATCATCCCGCAAAAACTCCAGGAAATCCTCACCCAGCGCAAATCCTTCCTCCTCTTTCTTTTCATGATACAGAATTTCACATTCCTCTGTCTGAAGGGCCTGCTCATACTCTGCAAACGTCGGAACACTGATGACTGCCTTCTTCGGACGCACCGCACGAACCACATCGTAAATCAACTCTGCAGCGCCGTTTCCAAAGACGAACTGTTTTCCCGGTATTCCGGTGTCTTTTTCCAACGCCTCTCTCAGCTTCCCGCACCGGCTGTCCGGATAATTACCAATCTCAGCGACTGCCTTTCTCGCCGCTTCCATCACTGCCATACTTGGTCCAAACGGTCCTACATTAACGGAAAAGTCTGTCATTCCCGTGTATGTGTAAATATCTCCGCCATGTATATATTCCAATGTTCTTCCCCTTTCTGTTGATTTGTACACTTCTTCTGTTATTTCTAAAGAACCACAATCCGGAGAAGGCCCAGTACGATCAGCGTTAACACCGCTGTTCCGTCCATCAGACGGCCCGCCCGGACAATATCCTCCGCCTCTATTTCTCTGACCGGATCACCGATCGTTTCCTTATGATATAATTTTCCAAAATAATATGCATCTCCCGCCAGCTGTACTCCCAGCGCCCCTGCGCAGACTGCTTCTGTCTGTGCCGAATTGGGACTGGCATGTTTTCTCCGGTCACGCAAATAGATCCGAAGGGCTCCTTTGCCATCCATTCCAAGGCAAAACGCACTCAGTATCATAAAAAATGCGGAAAGCCTTGCCGGAATATAATTGAACAGATCATCCATTTTCGCAGCAAACCTTCCGAAATACAGATACTTGTCATTCTTATATCCTACCATGGAATCCATCGTATTCACAGCTTTATAGAAAAATCCGAGGGGCGCCCCGCCTATCATCAGGTAAAATAGTGGCGCGATCACCCCGTCAGATGTATTTTCAGCCACCGTTTCTACAGCTGCCTTTGTCACACCCTGCTCACTCAGATTTTTCGTGTCCCTTCCGACGATCATGGAGACCGCATATCTCGCTCCAGGAAGATCATGTTCCTTCAAACGATCATACACCTTCCGACTTTCCGTTTTCAGTGATTTCCCCGCAAGAATCTGATAGCACCAGAACATTTCCACGACAAATGCCAGCCACGGATTTACAGAATTTATAAAGTATAAAAGAATTACAGGAATCCCTGTCGAAGCGATAACGACTGCAAACCAGAGAACGATCCCCGCCACGTGCAGCGCCCGGTCTGTTTCTCCGCATATCGCCCGAAGCACCTTTTCCATGATTTCAATCCATTTCCCAATCAGCCGCACCGGATGATACAGCCACACCGGATCCCCCAAAATGGCATCCAGCACAAAACCTGCCACACAGACACAAAGTATTCTCATAGTTTCTCAATCTCCGCAAAATATTTTCTGCCGGACTTCCATGCTTCGTCCGGAACCTTAATTCGAAATCCTTCTCCGTTTGCCGCCTGCCAGTGATAAAATTCTCTGTGTTCCGGATCAAACGTTTCCAGAATTGACATGATTGTTCCTCCGTGAACAACAAAAGCGGCATTTTTACAGGCATCCTTCTCAAGCTGATCCATCATATGCTCAAATCCCTGCACACACCGTTTCCGGAATTCATCATGACTTTCCCCTCCCGGAAATGGCATCGTACCGCCGGAATCAATCCATCCCTGATAAAGCGGATTCGCTGACAATTCTAAATAATTCTTACCTTCAAACTCTCCAAAATCACATTCCCTAAGGCTATCACAGACAGTCTGTGTCTGCCCGGGGAAGAGGATCTCCGCGGTCTGCCTGCAACGTTTCATCGGGCTTACAATTACCCGCTCGGTCTTCAGCTCCTGCATACGCTGTGGTATCGCCATCCGGTCAAGCGGCTCATCCGTTCTTCCGATATATCTTTTTTCCAGATTCCCTTTTGTCTTAAAATGACGGATCAATATCACTTCCATGCCTGCATCACCACCATTCCTGTCAGCATGGCAAGTTCACTGACCTGAAGGAAAAATCCTGCCAGATCCCCTGTCACTCCTCCAAATTGTTTTCTGCAGATCCTGCGATAATAGACCCAGGAACAGAAAACGCCGATGGCCGCTCCTATCGAAGCACGTGCATCCGTCCACAACATCAGCGCAGCTCCCGCAAGCAGCCACAGGACAGACGTAATCTGCACCGTTCTTTTCTGTGCGCGATCCTTAAAGGTCCGCGCAAGCCCGCTGTCTTTCGCCGCAGGAAAAGTGACCACCGAATATCCGCTGAGGGCTCTGGAAATGACATAGATACACGCAGCCGGTGCCAGCATTTCTTCCGTAAGTTCCGACCAGATTCCCAGACTCCACACCAGATAACATCCCATTCCCATGACAGCGAATGCTCCGCTGTGAGAATCCTTCAGAATTTCCAGCTTCTTTTGCCGGTCCCCGCAGGAACCAAGCGCGTCCATCGTATCCATAAATCCATCCAGATGAATTCCGCCGCTTACCACGACAGGGAGTAACGTCATCACCGCCGCGAGCAAAATTCTCCCTACAGAAAGATGGTACATCACGCTTCCGGCAAGATACTGTATACCCCCTGTTACCACGCCTATCAGCGGGAAAAAACACATCGCATACTTCATATTTTTTTCATTCCATTCGATCACCGGCATCGGGATCCTGGAATACATGGAACATGCAATGATCAAAGATTGTATCCAATTCATCGTACTCACTCCACACTGTTATGATAATACCTGATACTGCTCAATATCCATTTCCGAAAATGTTCCCATTTTCCGATACACCTGAAGGCCCATTTCAAGGAGCGGCATCACCGCCACCGCTCCACTTCCTTCACCGAGACACATGTCACAGGTCAAAAGTGGAGACATGCCGAGCGCATCCAGTACAAGCTGCCCGGCAGGTTCCTTTGACACATGAGAAGGCAGAATATATCCGGCCGCCTCCGGCACAAGACGTACCGCGCAAAGTGCCGCCACAGCAGAGATAAACCCGTCGATCACGACTGGAATCCGATACATGGCTCCTCCCAGGAATACCCCCATAAGGCCCGCTATATCCAGGCCGCCCACTTTAGAAAGGGCATCGATCACATCCTGTTGTTCCGGTTTCTGTTTTTCAATTGCTTCCCGGATGACCCGGATCTTCCTCTTCAGTCCATCACTACTAAGTCCGGCTCCTTTTCCTGTTACAGTCTCTGCTTCTTCATTCAAAAGCACCGCTGCCACCGCACTGCTGGTAGTCGTATTTCCGATTCCCATTTCTCCGGTCGCCAGGATGGCATAACCGGCCTCTTTCTTTTCTTTCACCTGACGGATGCCGACCATAGTTGCCTGCAGCACCTGTTCCCGGGTCATTGCCGGTCCTTTGGCCAGATTGGCTGTGCCGTACGCCACCTTATCAGCCGGTTTTGTGACAGAAGCAACATCACATACCATTCCGATATCAACCGGGAAGACATCAACATTTGCTACCTGAGCCATAATACAGGTACTCGCCTGCCCTTTGGTGAAATTATCCGCCACAGCCGCCGTCACATCCTGCCCGGTCTGTGTGACTCCCTCTTCTACCACTCCATTATCGGCACACATGATAATAAGGCCCTTCTTTTTCAATTCATAGTAATCTGTTCCCAGGATCCCCGCAATCTGAATCACTGCTTTCTCCAGCTTCCCCAGACTGAACAGTGGCTTTGCAACGCTCATCCACCTCTTCTTTGCAAGATCCATGCTCTTTTCATCCAGAGGCCGAATCTGCATTTTTATCTCTTCCAGCTGTTCCTGTTCTGTTTTTATTTTCTCCTGCATTCTTTTCGTCTCCTTTGGCATTCTTTCACAAATCTTACGGCAAATTCCGGGTTTGAGCCCCAGTAAAGATGCGGAAATCCCGCAAAAATCCTGTTCTTCATATGGATTTCTCTCCAGCTCCGTCTTCCGTCCGGCTTCTCAGCCAGACAGTCTTCTCCTATTTTTTGGGCTTCCCAATAATGGAATTCATGTCCCCGGATACACTCTCCCTTCCGCAGATAACATCCGTCTGCTTCTGCTCTTACATTCATGTACCCGAAACGGATCAGCCGCTCTTTCTTTTCTGCACTTCCTTCGAGCAATCCTACCATCGGATAAAAGCTTTTGTCCGTTCCCTGAAGCTGTTCCAGAAGATACAGAAACCCTCCGCATTCTGCGATACACGGCATTCCCTGATTCAGCTTTTCTTTCAGATCCTGTCTCATGGATGCATTGGCAGAAAGCTGTCTGGCATAGATTTCCGGATATCCTCCGCCAAGCAGTATCCCATCTGCCTCTTCAGGTATCTTGCTATCCTCCAGAGGACTGAACCAGACCAGCCTACATCCAAGCGTTTTCAGAATTTCCAGATTTTCTTTATAATAAAAGCAAAACGCAGCATCCCACGCAACAGCAATTGTAACAGGCTCCTTTGCATCCCGGTTTCCCGGTACCACTTCGCTTTCTGCTGAATTCTTTCTTTCTACATCCGAATCCATCAGTGCGAGCACCGCATCCAGATCCACACTTTTCTCAAGGATCTCTGCCGCCTCTTCAATCTGTTTCTTAAGATCAGCAATTTCCTCCGGAAGGATGAGTCCCAGATGACGGCTCTCCAGCTGAAACGCAGGATGTTCCGGCACATATCCCAGTACTTTCACATCATGCCCCATCTCCCGCAGCCCGTGCACGATCATCTCTTTCATTTTCGGATACAGTGACGGTGAAATACGGTTTAGAATGATTCCGCTGATATGGCTGTCGTTCCGGAATTCCAGCATTCCCTTTAGCACAGCCAGAATCGACAGAGCCATTCCGCGGCACGGAAGCACCAGGATCACCGGAACGCCAAGCGTTCGTGCCACATCATAGGAGCTCGCCTCCTCTGTGCCAAGGCCCATCCCGTCATAATATCCCATAACGCCTTCAATGACGGCTGCATCGGCATTTGACGCATGTCGTGTAAAACAAGAGCGCAGCTGCTCTTTTTCGCAGAAAAACAGATCCAGATTTTCCGAATCGATTCCCAGCACGTTCCGGTGAAACATGGGATCAATATAATCCGGACCACATTTGCATGCTGCCACACCTATTCCTTTTTTCACAAGAGCTTCCATCAGAGCACAGGTGACTGCCGTCTTCCCGCTTCCGCTCGCCGTAGCCGCAATCATAATTCCAGGTATTTTCATTTATCCATCTATTCTCCCATCTGATACAATATAAACAGGATTCATTCCCATCATCATGTGATAATCTCCAAGCTTATGCGCTCTTGATACCGTGATCTGACGGATCTCAGGTTCCTGAAGAAGTCCTTCTTCTGCAGCTTCCATCACTTCTTTCAGTGTTTCCAACGAGATTGCATTGATCACGATCCTTGCGTCCGGATTCTTCCTGCGGACGCATCGCAGGATTTCTTTCAGATTTCCGGAACTTCCTCCGATAAATACATGGGTGGGTATTTCCAGGCCTTCCAGCACCTGCGGTGCCACACCATGAATAACCTCCAGATTGTCCGTCATAAACTTTTTCTTATTTGCCAGAATCAGTTCAATGCCCTCCGCCTTTTTTTCCACAGCATAAACGCGGATCCCCGGCGCCTGAAGTGCCGCTTCGACCGATACAGATCCGGTTCCGGCGCCGACATCATAGAGGACCGCATCCCGGGTGAGCATAAGACTGGCAAGACTTAACGTTCGGATTTCCTCCTTCGTCATCGGCACTTTTCCACGGATAAATGCTTCATCCGGCAAATGCACACAGACTCTCCGTGATGGCTCCGGGTTTTCGATCATCACAACAGAAAGCTCCGCGAAATTCTCCGGTTTCGCGTCCGATGCCTGAACGGTAAGAATCTCTTCCTCCGCATAAGAAAGGCGATTTCCAATATAGAGCTTCAAATTCTGCAGTCCGTAGTATTCCAGTTTTTCACAGATCATCGCGCCGGAATCTTTACCAAGAATCAGAAACGTCTTTCGGTTCTCTCTGACTGCCTGGATAAAATTCTGCTTTCTTCCGTGAATGCTGCAGATCGCAGCATCTTCCCAGCTTGTGTGAAGGCGTGCCGCCAAATACACGATTGAAGAAATCCCCGGCAGAATCTGCACCGCAATCCCACTTTCCTCCAAGACCTTTACCAGTGCTTTTGCCCCGCTGTAAAATCCGGTGTCCCCGGAAAAAAGGACCGCACATTTTTCATGTTCTATATGTTCCACCAGATAATCCCGGATCCTCTCCGGCCGGTATTCTATAAACTGCGGCCGTTTCCCATCCGCAAATAATTCTACCATCCTGGCTGCTCCGATGATCAGATCACTTTCTTCAATACATTCCTCTGCTTCCAGCGTCAGAAGCTTTTGATCTCCCACTCCGACTCCGACACAGAAAACCCTGCAATTTCTACACATTCTTGTATCCCCTTGGCGTCACCATTTTATCTCCGATTATTCTGGTCTCTTCATTTCCTACAAATACAGTCGTAAACATATCCACATCCGTCTCAGATAGTTCCTTAAGACTCAGTATCTTCATACATTCGCCTTCCCGACCGATATTTTTTACAATGCCGCACACCGTATCTTCCTTTTTATATTCCATCATACAGAGGCAGGCTTTCTTCAGATAATCCACTCTTTTCCTGCTGGAAGGATTGTAAATGCAGATTACGAAATCTGCCATTGCAGCCATCCGGAGACGCTTTTCTATTTTTTCCCAGGGCGTCATCAGATCACTGAGACTGATGACTGCAAAATCATGCATCAGCGGCGCTCCAAGTATTGCGGCTCCTCCGGAAGCGGCTGTGATACCTGGAACTACTTCAATCTCCACACCCGAATAATCCGCTGCAAGCTCATACACCAGCCCTGCCATTCCATATATCCCTGCATCTCCACTGCAGACCACTGCTACATTCTGTTCTTTCCCGGCCTCCTCAAGCGCCATCCGGCAACGCTGCACCTCCTGCCTCATCGGAGTAGACAAACAGATCTTGTCCGGATATTCTTCCTTGATCAGATCAATATACACCGTATAACCCACGATTACCTGACATTCGCTTAAAACCTTTGCCGCTCGTACCGTCATCTGGTCCTTCGCACCCGGGCCGATTCCCACTACATATACTTTTCCCATACCTGCTCCTTATTCTGCCTTTCCTTGTCTGAATTCAGTCGTAAACGCCGGATTATAGAGCTCCGAACGCCTGTAATCTCCATTTAAGATGGACCCTACAACAATCAGCGCTGTTTTACGGATCCCATATTTTTCTGCAGTTTCTTTCAAAGTCCTCACCTCGCAGTGATGCACCTCTTCCTCCGGCCAGGTTGCCTTGTACACGATAGCCGCCGGTGTATCTTCCGGATATCCTCCTGCAATCAGCTCTTTTGAAAGTTCACCCAGCATACCGGTACTTAAGAAGATCACCATCGTCGCCTGATGCACTGCAAAACTGCGGATGGATTCGCTGTCCGGCACCGGCGTACGTCCCGCCATTCTGGTAATCACCACCGACTGGGAAATTCCGGGAAGTGTATATTCCGCTTTTAGTGCCGATGCTGCCCCGCAAAAGGAACTGACCCCCGGGCAGACTTCGTAGGAAATCCCTTCGGCATCAAGCGCATCCATCTGCTCCTTGATTGCCCCATACAGACAAGGATCCCCCGTGTGCAGTCTCACCACATGCTTTCCTTCCTTCTCCCCGCGAATCAACACTTCCAGTACTTCCTCCAGTGTCATATATGCGCTGTTGAATATTTCACATGTTTCCTTACACATATCCAGCAGTTTCGGATTCACAAGAGATCCTGCGTAAACCACAATGTCCGCCTCCATGAGCAGCTTCTGCCCCCGAACCGTGATCAGATCTTCTGCCCCCGGTCCTGCTCCTACAAACTGAATCATCATTCTTCCTCCTTCACGATCAACAGGGAATAATAACTTGCCTCATCCGGGATCTCCTCCGCTGATCTGTAGATTCTCTCCTGCTCCATTCCACAATTCTCCACCATACAGATTTCCATGCCCCGGGATCTAACTTCTTCTTTGACATCCGGGAGCTTCTTACCCGCTTTCATGAGAATCTTTGTCCCGGGAAGCGACAAGCTCTCCTTCACTCCGTAAGATGCCGGGATGATATGGATTTCCTCCCGGTTTTTCGCGATTTCCATATCAAGCCGGGCAGCAGCAGCACAGAAAGACGGCACTCCCGGAACCATAACGGTATCAAATCCCCATTCTTTGATCCTGTGATGAAGATACATCCCCGTCGAGTACACAGATGGATCCCCGAGTGTAATAAATGCAATCGTTTTTCCTTTCTCCAGCCACCCTGCCGCTGCTTTTGCATCCTCATCATGAATGTTCCGAAGAATATCCTTCTGCTTCATCATCGGCATGGACAAATACAGCTTTGCTTTCTTTTCCAGTTCCGGTACCGCCTGCCGCACGATTTTCCATGCCGCGCAGCGTTCCAGCAGTTCTTCCCTCACAGCTGTTTCCTTCTCTTCTTCATAATAGGTCCCCGAAAAGTCCGCACCCGAAACAGGAATCGCAATGATGTCACTCTCCCTCAGAATCCTGACTGCCTTTATCGTCAGAAGTTCCGGATCCCCCGGTCCCGTTCCTACCACATAAAATCTACCTTTCATGACTTTTTTCTCCCTGCTCTATAACCTTTTTTGTATACTAGCCGCTATCTCATCGGCAAGGGGCGTCTTCCCGAGAATCCCGTAAGATGTCTCAAACATGACCGCTGCTGTTTCCACACGATCCCCCACTCTATGCCTCATATGTTCCTCGATCTTCTCCATGATGCCACGCATCGTCGTTTCCAGAATCCCGGCACTTTTCAGAATATCCAGTGCCTCCGTTGTCGTAATGCACTCCATGATGCTGACCACATCCTCCCTTTTGGCCCCTGCAACTGCCGCATGAGCCGCCAGCACTTCCATCCGGCAGTCCGCCTGTCTGGAATGTGTGTTCATGACACCGGCGGCCAGTTTCACCAGCTTGCCGATATGCCCAACCAGAAGAACACCCTCCATTTCCAGACAAACCGCATCATCCAGTGCTTCTCCTATATAGTTGCTGCATTTCACAGCCAGATTCCCGTCATAACCAAGACTTTCTCTCAAAAAATCCGTTCCATAATTTCCCGGAACCAGATAACAGTAAGATGCCCCGTTTTCTTTCAGCATCTTCATTTCCATGAAAATGGTATCGGTCAGTGCCCGTTCACTCATAGGCTCCACGATTCCGGTCGTTCCAAGTACAGAAATGCCACCTTCAATGCCAAGCCGCGGATTAAACGTCTGCGCAGCAAGCCTCTTTCCCTCCGGAATGGAAATAACCACTTCCAGGCCTCCGTCATATCCGGCCAGTTTCATCTGCTCTTCAACGGCATTTAATATCATCTGTCTGGGGATCTTATTGATTGCCGCCTCTCCGACCGCCTGCTCCAGGCCTTTGCGCGTCACGCGGCCCACACCTTCCCCTCCGTCAAGCGTGATCCGGCCGGACTCATTCTTTGCAACTTTAGCAAATACATAGACTCCGTTCGTCACATCCGGATCATCCCCGCTGTCCTTTTTCACCGCACAGCTGACGAAATCATTCTGTCTCTCAATGTGCTCAATTTCCAGATAGAGCAAAATGCCGGCCGGTGTCATAAGCCTGACATTCTGTATTTTCTCACCGGTTAACAGCATGACAGCAGCGGCCTTCGCAGCAGCGGCGGCACAGCTTCCGGTGGTGTATCCTGTTCTCATCTTCTTCTGATTCTTCCAGACTATTCTGCTGTTTTCCATGATATATGAATCCTTTTCCAATCCATTTTCCAAAATCACTTCTATATTATAAGGAATTTTCCCGTTTCCTGCAACCATGCCATTATTTTACACCAGACATTTTTGAGAATCCACTGTATTTTTATGGATAAATGCGATACAATGTTACTAGTTTATAAATAGTTAGGAGTGTGCACTGATGAACCCGACCGTAAGTATTATTGTACCGGTTTATAACGCCGAGGCAACGATTTCCCGCTGTATTGAAAGTATTATCAACCAGGAATACCGGGATTTTGAGCTTTTACTCATCGATGACGGCAGTATCGATTCTTCAGGAACGATCTGTGACCGTTATGCTGCTGAAGATTCCAGAATCCGTTTGATACATAAAGAAAATACCGGAGTTTCCGAAACCAGGAATATGGCGCTGGATCTTGCATGCGGCACTTACCTGCAGTTTCTCGACAGCGATGACTGGATCACTCCGAACGCCACCAGACTGTTTGTCGAAGAAGCAGAGCGCTATCATTGTGATATGGTCATCTCTGATTTCTACCGAGTTGTAGGAAAACGAGTTGCCCAGAAAGGAGATATCGACGATGACTGCGTACTGACTCAGGAAGAATTTTCCGCACATATGCTCCAGAATCCTGCTGATTTCTATTACGGAGTCCTCTGGAACAAGCTCTATCGACGTGACATCGTTGAAAAATACCATCTTCGAATGAACCCTCAGATCAGCTGGTGTGAAGATTTTATGTTTAATCTTGAGTATATCAGGCATGCAGAAGTTTTCTATGCACTGCAGGTTCCGGTTTATTACTATGTGAAGACAAAAGGTTCCCTCGCAAGCCAGGGAATGAGTATCAGCAAAACCATTAAAATGAAACTGATGGTATTTGAATACTATAATAATTTTTACAAACATGTCCTCGATGAGGAAGATTATGAGAAGAACCGTCTGCAGGTTTATCGCTTTCTGGTGGACGCGGCAGGCGACGGAGCTGTACCACCTTCTTTCTTCTCCGGCTCCAAAAAGCTTGGGGAAGAACGCAACAGCGTCAGTCAGGAAGTTGTTGCAGGAGAAGGCATTCTTATGGATGACTATCGTGACCGTAAGCTTCTGGATTACTATCTGGAACCGATTGCCCAGAAGAACAATCTCACTTTGGGCGAAGTGCGTCTGCTTTTATGTCTCAGCCAGCTCAGGCATATCGGAACCAGAAAGGAAATTGCAGACTTTGCTGGAATCACCGTGCGCAGTCTCTCACTTTTACTTCAACGGCTTTCCTTAAAAAACATGCTGAAATGTGAAGAAAATCGCACCACAAAAGAGCTGAAGATCACATTCCTTCCGCTTGCATCTCCGATTCAAAATGAGATCGCCGCTGCCCAGAGTAATTTCGAGCAGGCCAAATATGCAGGTTTTACAGAAGATGAACTGATCCAGTATGCCGCACTCACAGAAAAGATCAAAAACAACATACAGAAAATACTATAAGAAAATGCTATATAAAAGGATTGCGATGCCACCCGTACACCGCAATCCTTTTTCTCTTTCACATTTTTACAGAGGACAACGCAATAATCATCACCGTCGTTTGCACACGGCTTAAGTACTACGAATGGATTGCATTACAGCTGATGCGCTCTTCTTCAGACCACGCACTGTAAGTCTCATCCTCACCATACGCGCGCACTCTGACCGTCGCACACTCAACACCGTTTTCCGTCTTTTGTTTCGGACATTCTGTGATAAAGTCATCACTTCCTTCTTTCACACTGAGATAAGCATTTGATGTCTCATAAGTCTTTTTGGTTCCATCCGGTTTGGTAATCTCCACTTTGTAAGAAGTCGCACCTTCTACTTCTCCCCATTCAATCTTGAGGAATGAATATGTGCCATATATTTTCCCTTTATGGCGATACGTAGTTGAAGTCAACTCCGGTTTGTCCAGAATCATCTTTTCAATCTGCTTCTTTACAGCCTGATTGACAGCTTCCTTCACACTGTCGGATAACTCAACATGGATCTGCGGAATCTTTGGCATACTGATAGAATATTTGGGTGTCGCGGCAAATACCGGCAATGAAGAACTTGCACATAAAACGAGTGCAGTTACAAATGATACCATTTTTTTCATAATTTTTTACCTTCCTTTTCTTTAGATGTGAGGAATGAGCCTGCCATACCGGCAATCAATATGGTAATGATGTGATTATTTGTGTAATTATCGAACAATTACGACTGATTATTGTTTCAAAACTGGTAAATTTTGAAGCTCTTAAAAAAGAGCCAGAACGCTTTTGAAAACAAAATACATGATAAGCACATGTATCCATGATAATAAATTGATAGTAATAATAGATTTTTGTCCTTGAAAGATATAACAACTGTCTGATTAGGTCAATTCCTTAAATATCCATGACGATCACCCTCCTTCGTATAAATCTGACGTTCCGTGAGCATATCACATTTCCATAAATCATATTCATGCTCCAATCCTCTTGTCATGCAGAAGTGTCGGTTTCAGATAATAACTCCTCGTCTTCCGCCACCTCTTTCGGACAAGTATTATTATAACAGATGTTTCGTTCCCTGTCATTGAAGTTGTAGTTTAATTTTACATGTTCATTTTACATGTTCATTTTTCCACCGCATTATTTCAGTTCCATCCAGATCTTTCCAAACAAATTCATCCTGCTCCAGAATCATATATCCATGATGGCTTTCCTCTTTCGGAATGGAAACGGAACCCGGATTCATATAAACATACTCCTCATGCTGCGTGCATTTCGGCACATGAGTGTGTCCATTCAGAAGGATATCTCCTTTCTGAATCGGAGGCAAATTCTTTTCGTTATAAACGTGTCCATGTGTCGCATAGATCGTCGTTTTTCCATCGCATACAATACAATAATCCGCCAGAACCGGGAACTTCAGCACCATCTGATCTACTTCTGTATCACAGTTTCCTCTCACGCAGAGAATCTGATTCTTCCGCGCGTTCAACAGTTCTATAACTGCCTTCGGTGCATAATCTCTCGGCAGATCATTTCGCGGCCCATGATACAGGACATCGCCGAGAAGCAATAACTTCCCCGCCTTTTCTCTGTCATATGCCTCCAGCATTTTTTTACAATAATATTCCGACCCGTGAATGTCGGATGCGATCATCCATTTCATTTTTCTTTCCTCATCTTTCTGTCTTTTTTCCACTAAACCAATTCCAACAGAATCCTGTTTTAATACTCGATCCCGCGCCGGGCATAAATTCCCTGATCGAATGGGTGCTTTCTTTTTGTAATCTCAGAGATATAATCCGCCAGTTCCAGAAGCTCCGGTTCCGGATTTCTTCCGGTCAGAACGACCTCCAAGCCTTTCGGCCGTTCTTTCAGAAACGTTACAGCCGCTTCGTGGTCGATCATTCCGTATTGATAAGCCGCCATAAACTCATCCATGACCAGCATATCATAAGGCTCTTCCTGTATTTTCCGAATTGCGTCATCCCACAGCTTCGCATAGGCGCTTCGTGCCTCTTCCTGCTCTTTTGCGTCAAGCGTCTTAAAGAAACCGAAGCTTTTTGTCATATGCATCACTTCGATTTCCGGTATGAGATCCAGAATCCGCAGTTCTCCAGAATTCTCATTTTTCAGAAAACGTACGAACAGCACCTTAAGTCCACAGCCAGCCGCACGGACGGCAAGTCCTGTTGCCGCTGTCGTTTTCCCTTTTCCGTCTCCGCAATAAATATGAATCATTCCACTTTCCATCCACCGCTCCCTTCCTTCCATTCACAGATTTTGCCACTCTTTTTGGCAGCATGCAGAAGTTCTGCTATCCGCTGGTTTCCCTCTCCGATCGTAACGCCTGCGTTGATAACGTACTGGCAGGAATCGATCGTTGCTTTTGCCTCCTGATATGCCTCATCACGGATACTGCAAAATGGTTCTTCTTCGATCACCTTTGCCGCAAGCCTTTTCGCCACATGATAGTCCACGTCATTGCGGTATAGTATTCCGGCAGCAAACGGAATATTTTCTTTCTGCAGTTTCCTGTATACCGGAATGCCTGTTCCGCAGGCGGAGATTACAAAAACACGCGGCTCTCCCTCCGGTCTCGGAAGCTCGACACTTCCAAAGCACGGGTCATAGGATCCGTTGTCGAGTCCGTAGAGTTCCCGGATTACTTCTTCTTTGAATACTTCTTCCGGTTTCCCATAGCAGAAAATCCGGTCACCCCTGACGCAGAGAATCCTATCCGATATTTTCTGTGCCAGATCGATCTCGTGAAGCGACATGACGACCGTGATTTTTTTCTCCTTTGCCAGTTTCCGGAGCATCGACAGAAGTTCGAGTTTATAATGAATATCCAGATAGGAAGTCGGTTCATCCAGGATCAGAACCTCCGGCTCCTGGCAGATCGCACGCGCAAGCATGATCCGCTGTCTCTGCCCGTCACTGATCGCCTGAAAGCTTTGATTTTCAAGCTCACGGACATGCACCGCTTCCATTGCCTCATCTACGATTTCTTTATCTTTCTTCGTGAGGATCCCCAGCCTTCCGGTATACGGATACCGACCGGTTTCCACCACATCGCGGCAGGTCATCAGTTCCGTCTTCATCCGCTCCGTCAGCACCACCGCCATTTTCCTGGCAAGAATAGCATTTTCCATAGCATCGATCCTCTCATCCGCAATGGAGACATTTCCTCCAAGCGTTTTGATCTGTCGGGTGATACTTTTTAAAATGGTCGATTTTCCAGCACCATTTGGACCGATCAGTGTTACGATCTCCCCTTTTTGAATCTCCGTGCAAATATCGCGGATCAGGGGTTTCCCATGATAGCCTACCGTCAGATCCTGCAGCTTTACATATGCATTTTCCATCATTCTCTTCCCTTCTGTCTGTGCAGCATCATAAAGATGACGACCGGTGCTCCGAAAATGGAAGTGACCGTACTGATATTGAGTTCCAGCGGTGCAAATGCCATCCGTGCAATAAGATCACACCCCATACAGAACACCGCTCCTCCCAGAAATGTTCCCGGGATCACGATCAGCGGTTTCGCCGTATTCAGCATCCTCTTTACCAGAAACGGAACCGCGATCCCAACAAAAGAAACCGGTCCGGCAAATGCGGTCACACAGCCCGACAGCATACTGGAGAGCAGGATCAGAAGCACACGAAAAACTCGGATATTGACTCCTGCGCTTCTCGCATAGGCTTCGCCAAGCTGGTACGCACCGATTGGCTTGGAATAGAGGAAGGTAATCACAACGGTGACAGCAATCAATACAAAAGCAACCTTCACGTTGCTCCAGCTCATCCCGGAAAAGCTTCCCTGAGACCAGCCGTGCAAATTCACGATATCCGAGTCCTCCGCAAATGTAACCACAAAATCCGTAACCGCCGAACAGATATAGCCGATCATGATTCCGGCCACCAGAAGGGTTGCCATATGATTGATCTTTCTTGACATCAGAAGGATGAATCCGGTCGCAATCAGTGAACCTATAAATGCCGCTATAATGAGCGTATACGAAGAGACTCTGCTGAAGTACTTCAGAAATACGATCATCGTCAGGGCGACCACCATTTTCGCGCCCGAGGAAATGCCAAGCACAAAGGGGCCTGCAATCGGATTGGCAAAAAAAGTCTGAAGCAGGAACCCGGACAGAGAAAGGGCACCTCCGAGAAGGGCTGCCATCAGAACTCTTGGCAGACGAATTTTCCAGATGATTCTGTAATTCGCATCCTGCTTTGCCTGTCCGAATAGAATATTCAAAATCTCAGAAACAGAAATATGTACGTTTCCCGTATTAATATTCAGCACAATAATCACACAAAATGCAGCCAGAAGTCCGGCAAACACCAGCAAATACCGGATCCGTCTTCTCATCTCTTCCATTCGTACCGGCTTATTCTTCCTTTTCTCCATTGTTCCTCACTTTCTCATATCCTGATATCGTCATGACACTTTATATAAAAATGTCATCTCCTCCGTTTTTCCATCGGTAAGCATCAGATGAATGTCTGTAATCAGATTTCCGACAATGTCTGTCGCCTGATACAGGTACTTTCCGGTACACCACACATTTCCTTCCTGCACCGCTTTAAAATCTGCAAACAGCTCACTTTTCGCCAGAAGATCCTCCATCGATTCCACCGGATTATCGATCGATGAATTGTAGATCAGATAGTC
The DNA here is from genome assembly GCF_052066395.1 of Bariatricus sp. HCP28S3_A4. NCBI lineage: Bacteria > Bacillati > Bacillota > Clostridia > Lachnospirales > Lachnospiraceae > Bariatricus > Bariatricus sp. HCP28S3_A4. The sequence continues at coordinate 148,583 of NZ_JBQHSE010000003.1, forward strand.
CGCGTCGGCTGCAGATGCAAAGAATTCTTCCATAGAAATGCTGATCGACGCACTGTTATTTTCCGTATTTTCAAGATCATCGAAAACATAACGTCCACCCGCAATCTCGATCATTTTCGGAATGTAATCTTCGGACTTTCTGACCACGACGGTTCCATCGGTACTCACATAGAAAAAGGCAACCGTCTGCTCTGTATTTTCAAAGTCCTTCAGTTCTTCGATTACTTTGGACTGTTCCTTGAAAAATGTCTCTGCCTGTTCTTCTTTGTCCAGCATCGCGGCATAGACCTTGATCCACTCCGTTCTTCCAAGCGGATGCGTCTCATAACTGGACCGGTCGATAAATACCGGAATCTCAAGCATCTCAAGCATCTCCTGCACCTTCGGAGTATGCAGGATCATCGTGGATTCAATAGCCAGATCACATTCCTCATCGATCAGGAGTTCATAATCCGGCTCACTGTATTTTCCGGCATAAAGGATGGCGCCATCTTCCATAGCCTGCACCGCATTTTCAATGTACCAGCCGGATTTTTGTGTCCCGCTCAGGCGAATCGCATCCAATGCATCAAGCGAATCAAATAATGCCATCACCGATGTTGCCGCAAGATAAATACGGTCCAGCGGCTGATGTAAAATCACGATGTCTTCTTCCAGATCCGACGGAATATTCCTGCCCTCCGGAACAAGAAGATAGTCTTCCCCGTCCCGGATCCGGATCAGCTTATATCCATCCTGATAATAATATACCCCGAACCCTTTTGCATAATCAAGTTCCATCGCAGATTCATAAGTAAGTCCCTTGATTTCCATTGGTCCCGGCGTTTCTTTCGCCTCTTCCCGCTGTGGTTCAGATGTCATCTTATTTTCTTCCGTTTCCGGCATCGTTTTCTCTTCCGAACCACATCCCGGAATTCCGAAAATCAGTACCGCAATCAGTATCATACACAGGAACCGTGCTGCTCTCTTTTTCATCGTATCCCTCTTTCCACTTTCGATCCGATCCGCAAAGCACAAATTTCCCATTCAAAAAAGCCCGCTTTTCCTGTACGAAAGCAGACTTCCCCCTGAAATATTCTGCAAATCTATGCTTTCATCGGAAGCTATTCACATTCTTCTCAGCAGGTCTCCTGACTTACAGCTCATCGCCCGGTTATGCCTTCTCGCGCTGGATACGCAATGACTTATCTATAACCTCGCTCCCTGTTTACAGTGGCCGGACCGCTCAGGATTTGCACCTGATTCCCTTTTAACCCGGCAGATCTGAATCATCTGCCCGGCACTGAAAAGCCCAATATAGAACACCCTCACTATAACATATCCCCGCCTGTATGGCAACCGCATTTTTCCCTTGAAATCCTTTCGAAATCCATTGCCTTTTATCCGGTAGATATAATATAATAAGCAGGACACTGTCACTTGTTACCACATAACAAAGGAGAATCGAAAATGAGCATTTTAAATGTTGAACATCTTTCCCACGGCTTCGGTGACCGCGCCATTTTTCATGATGTGTCCTTCCGTCTTCTGAAAGGCGAACACATTGGACTTGTCGGAGCCAACGGAGAAGGGAAATCTACTTTTTTTAATATTGTTACAGGAAAACTCCAGCCGGACGAAGGGAAAATCGAATGGGCAAAAAATGTCCGTGTCGGTTATCTCGATCAGCACACTGTACTTGAAAAGGGCATGACGATCCGCGAAGTGCTGAAATCCGCCTTTTCCTGGCTTTTTGAACTGGAAACGAAGATGAACGAGATCTGTGACCGCCTCGGGGACGTGGATGAAGATACTATGATGACACTTATGGAAGAGCTTGGGACCATCCAGGACACACTGACCATGCACGATTTCTATGTGATCGATGCAAAGGTCGAAGAAGTCGCACGCGCGCTGGGGCTTCTGGATCTTGGACTGGACAAGGATGTCACCGACTTAAGCGGCGGCCAGCGCACCCGTATCCTGCTCGGCAAACTCCTTCTGGAAAAGCCGGACATCCTGCTTCTGGACGAGCCAACCAACTATCTGGACGAAGAGCATATCAACTGGCTGAAACGTTATCTCACCGAATATGAAAATGCGTTCGTCCTGATTTCCCATGACATTCCGTTTCTGAATGAAGTGGTGAACATCATTTATCATATGGAAAATCAGGAACTGAACCGCTACGTCGGAGATTATGACAATTTCCAGAAAATCTACGAAGTGAAGAAAGCCCAGCTTGAGGCTGCCTACAAGAAGCAGCAGCAGGAAATCAGCCAACTCAAGGATTTTGTGGCACGCAATAAAGCGCGCGTCTCCACCCGCAACATGGCCATGTCCCGTCAGAAAAAGCTGGATAAGATGGATGTCATAGAGCTCGCCGCCGAGCGTCCGAAGCCGGAATTCCATTTCCGCCTCGGCCGGACACCGGGTAAATACATCTTTGAGACCAAAGATTTCGTCATCGGTTACGACGAACCCCTTTCACGGCCTCTGAACCTCACGCTGGAGCGTGGCCAGAAAATTGCGCTGACCGGTGCAAACGGAATCGGAAAGACTACGCTGATCAAGAGTATTCTCGGTCTGGTTCCTCCGCTTTCCGGTAAATGTGAGCTGGGCGAGAATCTGCTGACCGGCTATTTTGAACAGGAGGCAGACCACAACAACCGAACCACCTGCATCGATGAGATCTGGGAAGAATTCCCTTCCTACACTCAGTATGAAGTACGCTCCGCGCTCGCCAAATGCGGACTTACGACCAAACACATCGAAAGCCAGATTCGCGTCTTGAGCGGCGGGGAACAGGCAAAAGTGCGCCTGTGCAAGATCCTGAACAAAGAAACCAATGTGCTGATGCTGGACGAACCTACCAATCATCTGGATGTAGATGCCAAGGATTCACTGAAAAAGGCACTTCAGGAATACCGCGGGACCCTGCTCCTCATCTGCCATGAGCCGGAATTCTACCAGGATATTGTAAATGCGGTGTGGGACTGCTCCAAATGGACGACAAAGATTGTGTAATTGTTATTCACACAAAAACAATTTCAGGGGTTGACTGATATTATGTTATCAATCACCCCCTGTTCTTATCCCCGTATCTTCTCTTTAATTCATCAAATACCTCTTCCAGCGCAAGTCCTTCTTCCTCCGGTCTTCCCACCACAACCAGCACAGTCCCGGCCTCCTTTGCAGCCTTAACTTTTTCCGGGAATCCCCCCGCTTTGCCGGACTCTTTCGTGACAAAATATTTTGCATCCACATGCCGGAGCATTGCCAGATTCATTTCCTCCGAAAACGGTCCCTGCATAGCAATCAGATGTTTCCCCTCAAACCCAAGCCGGATACTGTCCTCCACCGCTTTCCCCGTCGACAGAACCCTAGCAAAACATCGCTCTTTATAATTGGGGATGGAAGCATACTTTTCCAGTTCCTTACTTCCCGTCGCAATCAGAATATTCCCCTCCGTTTTCTCCAGATATTCCACCGCCTGCTTCACAGTACTCGTCCAAACGATCTCTCCGGTCTCTACCGTGAATGCCTCTTCACACTCCCTCCGCAGACACCTCAAATACTCCGTCCCCGTATTCTCACATGCTTTACGAATATTCCGTGTCACAAGAACCGCAAACGGATGAGTCGCATCAATCACAAGCTCAACCTTTTCTTTCCTAATAAACGCTTCAATCTGCCCCTCATCCATTCTTCCAACAAAAGTCTGTATATTATCACAATCATCCAGACACGTTTTACCATATTCCGTTGCCACACTTACGAGAGCCTGAACCTTTAATCCCCCAGCAAATTCTGCCAGTTCCCTGCCCTCCGTCGTTCCTGCAAAAATCAAAATCTTCTCCATTTTTTCTCCCTGTCGTTGGGGACGGTTCTTCCCAGTTATTTCCAATAATTCAGTTTCGGCACCACTGCTTCCATATGCGCTCGCACCTGTTCTGCAGGCCAATTCTCATTTGCCAAATGTTCTACACAAAAATCGATCAGCTGTTCTTTACTCGTATACTTGAATTCGCCATCCGAATAGCACCACTTACAGTATTCTTCATTGAAATCGCCATTCGGCTCTTTGCTGATTGTGGAATCGTCAAGCGGCATTCCACAGCATTGGCATATCAACTGTCTCGGTGCACCCAAGAGGATATTAATTGAAACATCAAATACCCTGGATAACAGTTTTAATGTGTCAGTATTAGGTACAGTCTCACCGTTTTCCCAACGAGACACAGCCTGTCTTGTAACCATTACTTTTTGTGCAAGTTCTTCCTGCGATAGTCCGCTTTTTCTGCGGAGTTCTAAAATAATATCTTTTGTCTCCATTGTTTTATCCTCCATAAGAAAAATATAACAATTTTTTATTTTTCATGCAAGCAACCCGCTGTTGCTGCAGATAAATTGATCTGTTCTGGGAAATGGAATCTGCAATTCTTATATCATTCATCAGCGGTACCGGAACTTCATCACAAGTGTGATGATAGACAAATCCCGCATGACCATTCAGTTTAAGTTCAATGGCTCCAATCAAATATCAGTACACTAATATGACAATTTCATTTTCCGACAAACAACTGCAAATGTCATCTGTTCCAGACTCGTCTTCGGAAGGATCAGTTCTCCGTCCGGGCAATAATATTTCACAGCCCTCTCACACACATTATCTACACCGGTAATACGACTCACGAATTCAGAACTTGTGCTTACCGATTTTACTGTCTTTAGCTCCTCCGCTAAAAATGTGTAAAATGGTATCTTCCATTCATCGGTCATTTCCAGAATGCCAGCTTCTTCTTTCTTCAGGTCAATACTCACAACGGCTTCTACCTGCTCCCGTTTCAGCCTCAGATCTTGCAAAATCTTATCCATACCTTCCTTCAGTTGCTCTGCAGGCACACCTTTCCGGCACCCTATTCCGATGATTACATTCTTCGGATAAAGGAACAGCGTATTCTCATTTTTCTCATCACAAGAATCATAAAACTGTCTGACAGCGATCCGGAAATTTGCGGCTCTCTTATCCTTCCGATCCTCTGTCTCCATCTTTTCACCACTTGAAAGCGACAATTCCTCCGGTACATCTCCTTCTATAGGAAAATCACATTCAAATTCAATTTTCTCCCCTCGAAGCACGGACGCTGAGATCTGCTTTGCCTTCTCCCGGTCCGAGATCAAAAGATGGTTCTTTACCGCAAATACATCGACTGCGAATTTCTTCTGCACATCCGTCGCTGTTGTGATCACAGGTATTGCTCCTGTCACTTCTGCAATATCATGTGCGATTTGTACCGCTCCTCCCACATGTCCTGAAAGCAATGGTATGATATATGTCCCTTTCTCATCCATCACAAGTACCGGAGAATCTGTAAATTTATCCTTCACCCACGGTGCAATCATCCGCACAGCAATGCCCGCCGCGCCGATAAATAAAAACGCAGCATTCCCCCAGTTTTCTCCAATCCATTCCGATATATCCTTATCTAATGTCTTCAAATCTGCACACTTGGCATATTTTGATGGTGCATAACCCTCACAAAAATATCCCATTTGCGACATTTGCAGACAGAGCTGCCTGTTCAGATGGCTCCCTTTTTCTGTAAAACTCAACACCAACAGTCTCATCAGAACTTCTCCATCTGTTCCACATTCAGTACAAACACCGTACTTCCTCCTACCTGGATATTGATTGGTACTGTCGGCGCTGCACCCAGACTTCCCTGTCCGGAAACCAATGCCGGATTCGCATAAGTAATCGTCTTACGTTCTCCGGAGTTCGCGCGGATTATTTCCAGAACTTCCGGAACCTTTTCATCCTCTACAACGGTCATGATCGTCGTATTTTTACCTTTCAGAAATCCGCCCGAAGTTGCCAGCTTCGTCACAAAATATCCTGCTGTATTCAGCTCATCTATCGTCTGTAACTCATCATTTTTCTGTAAAATTGCCATAATCATCTTCATAGACTCATACCCCCTGACGGTTTTGTTGGATATCGGAGTATAAATGGTACTCCATAGTAATATCTAGTATATTACCACAAAAAAAGAGACTTGTCATCGTAAGCTAAACATGTTAAGATATATAAAATTATTTTTCAAAGCATTCGAAATAATTTCTATAATTATCTGGCATTTAATTGTGCTGTTGCTGCTTTCGGATTTCTGCTGCAAAAACAATCCAAATCTTTCTCATATCACCACCGCCTCCCGGGAATTCTGAATCAGGTACATCAGAATATCTTCGAGCTTCAAATCTTCCTGACTTTGCCCACGTAATTCTTCAAATATTATTTTCAGCTTTTGTTAAGTGTTCTGCTACGATCTTGTTCTCATACTTTTTTTCCATACCTATTCCTCTTTTCCGAAAATATTTTCCACAACTGTCTGTTCCTTTTTCCATAGCCACAGACTTCCAAGTCCGGCATAAATTCCTCCCAGCAGAAGGATTCTCCATATAAGGTATCTATTATCTATAAAGCTTTTCTGATGTATCACCACATTCCTGAACAGCTCCACAGCCGGTGTTAGTGGAAAAATCTGTGCAAATCTCTGCATCCATTCCGGCAGGTACTGGATCGGAAATGCAATTCCGTGATCAGTGCTCTTCCGACATTCCTAAGTGTCGATACCGCCAGAACATTTATTGCCGATCCAAGAACCACATAGGTCATGTAATCCGCTCCTCCTGTATACTGATAATACTGAGCGTTCAAATTCCCTTTCAGGAAATAATGGTAAATAAAAAACGGAAATACGATCTGAGTCACGCCGGTTATGATCCTTGAAACAATAAAAGACCATGGCATAGCCCGCCGGATTCCAATTCGGTTTTTTTGATATGTTGATACAACTACCTGAAACATTTTTCTTCCCTCTTTTCTTACTGCATCAGTTCATAAAAACGATAGGGAATAAAATCAATCACATCTCTGCAGACATAATACTCTACATAGTTACCGCACCGCTTTTTCTCCAGAAGCCCCGCTTCCCAGAGTATCTTAAGATGTTTTGAAACTGCCGCCTCCGTCACTTCGACCTTTCCTGCCAAAGCCTTCGTTGTCCGTGTTCCATTTAGTATTTCACGTATAATTTTCAGTCGTGTCTCATCTCCCAATGCACGGAACACATTCAGAAAATCCTGCGGAATTCCTTCGTCTTTGTGTTCAACCAGGTTCCCATGCTCTTTTTCAATCCGCTGATACCACCGCCGACGCTCCAGGTGGTGTTCCGGAACAGCCAAAACATGCATCGACATGAACATTTCCCAGGAAGGCATATATACAAAGCTGACCTTTACCCCTTCCGTATTAAATTCATTCAATACCACTTTTCCTCATCTCCTGCCATTGTTGGTGTACACCTGATTAATTAACTTTTCGGTTAATCAAAACAATAATCCTTCGAAGTGGGGCTATTATAGAGAGATTTGGCTGAGTTGTCAAGAAATAATTGCAGAATCAAAAACAACATACGATTCATAATTTTCCAAAGAAAAAACGGATGAACGTTTTCCCGCTCATCCGTTTCAAAGAAATCAAATCTTACATTTTACTCCACAGAGATCACCTGATAGTCCTGATCTTCCACCGTCTTTCTCAGTACGTCATCAGAAATCTCTGCATTCAGCTTCACCACTGCCGTCCCTGCCTCATGGCTGACTTCTGCCACATCTACTTCCGGAAGTTTCTCCAGACATTTTTTCACTCTCGCCTCACAGTGTCCGCACATCATGCCTTCAATTTTCATTGTTTTTTCCATTGATTTTTCCTCCACTTTTTTCGTTTTTTTCTTTTTGATTTTCTTATCTTTTCCCGCATCATACATACGGAATAAGTTCAGCCGCAATGCATTTGTCACGACGCAGAAGCTGGAAAGGCTCATCGCCGCAGCGCCGAACATCGGATTCAGTTTCAGGCCAAAGACCGGAATCCATACCCCCGCCGCAAGCGGAATCCCGACTGTATTATAAAAGAATGCCCAGAACAAATTTTCATGGATATTTTTCAGAGTCGCACGGCTTAACCGGATCGCTGCCGGTACATCGGTAAGACGGCTCTTCATCAGAACCACATCCGCCGCATCAATCGCAATATCCGTACCTGCTCCGATGGCAATTCCCATGTCTGCACGGGTCAGCGCCGGTGCATCGTTGATTCCGTCACCGACCATGGCAACTTTTCCCTGCTTCTTAAGTCTGCGGATCACAGCTTCTTTTCCTTCCGGACGTACCCCCGCGATCACTTCATCCACACCGGCCTGCCTTCCGATCGCCTTCGCCGTACGCTCGTTGTCTCCGGTCAGCATAACCACATGAATTCCCATATTCTGCAGTTCTTTTACCGCCTGCCGGCTCTCTTCTTTCATCACATCTGCCACGGCGATGATACCGGCAAGCTTTTCATCCTTTGCAAAGAACAGCGGAGTCTTTCCTTCCTCTGCCAGAACCTCAGACCGCTTTTTCATTTCTGCGGAAATTTCTGCCCTGCTCCGGATAAATTCATAGTTTCCGCCATTCAACCTGTTTTCTCCGCATAAAGCTGTGAGCCCATTTCCCGGAAGTGCCTGAAACTCTTTGACTTCCACCGCTTTCATTTCCTTCTGGGAAGCATATGCTATGATCGCTTTTGCCAGCGGATGCTCACTTGGTTTCTCCAACGCATATGCCATCCGAAGAAGCTCATCTGCTGTAATACCCTCTGCCGGTATAATGTCCGTTACCCTCGGGTCTCCATTCGTGATCGTGCCGGTCTTATCCAGTGCGACGATCTCCATTTTCCCGGTCTCCTCCAGCGACACAGCGGTCTTAAACATGATTCCGTGTTTCGCCCCCATACCGTTTCCGACCATGATTGCAACTGGAGTGGCAAGTCCCAGCGCACACGGACAACTGATTACCAGCACTGAGATTCCTCTTGCAAGGGCAAATCCAATGCTTTCACCTGCGAGCAGCCAGACAATAGTTGTAATCACAGCAATGGTGATGACCGCCGGTACAAACACACCGGAAACCTTATCTGCCACTTTGGCGATCGGTGCTTTCGTCGCAGCCGCATCACTTACCATCTGAATGATCTGCGACAATGTCGTATCTTCTCCTACCCGCGTAGCTTCGCATTTCATAAAACCGGACTGATTCAATGTCGCCGCCGACACCATATCCCCGGCAGCCTTGTCGACCGGAATACTCTCTCCTGTGAGCGCCGCCTCATTGACTGCACTCATTCCTTCCAGCACGATGCCGTCAACCGGAATATTCTCACCCGGCCTGACCACGAAAATGTCTCCCTTTTTGACCTGTTCGATGGAAACCTCCATTTCTTTTCCATTTCTTTCCACAACAGCCGTCTTCGGTGCCAGCTTCATCAGGCTTTTCAGCGCATCCGTCGTCTTCCCTTTCGAGCGGGCCTCCAGCATTTTGCCAACTGTGATCAATGTTAAGATCATCGCCGCCGATTCGAAATAAAACTCATCCATATAGTACATGACTGCTTCCATATCTCCTCTGACCTGCGCATCCGTCATCGCAAACAGCGCATACACACTGTAAATAAAAGATGCTGCCGATCCAAGAGCCACCAGTGTATCCATATTGGGTGCCTTATGCCAGAGACTTTTAAATCCACTGATGAAAAACTTTTGATTGATCACCATAATGCTGATCGTAAGCAGCATCTGAAAAAGCCCCATTGCAACATGGTTTCCCTCGAAAAACGGGGAAAGCGGCCAGTTCCACATCATGTGCCCCATAGAAAAATACATAAGTACAATGAGAAATCCAAGGGATGCGACCAGCCTTTTTTTCAAAATCGGTGTCTCATGATCTCTCAGCATCTCCTCCGCTTCCATACTCCTGCTCTTTCCGGATTGCACAGTCTCTCCTTTTCTGGACGCCCCATAACCGGCTTCTTCCACCGCCTTTATGATAGCGGCAGAGGAAGCAGTTCCTTCCACGCCCATTGAATTCGTCAAAAGGCTCACCGAACAGGACGTGACTCCCTCCACTTTCGATACTGCCTTTTCCACACGGGCACTGCACGCCGCACAGCTCATTCCCGTAACTGTATATTGTTCCATTTATGTCTCCTTTTCGTTTTCTCTTATTCTTTACTACATAAAAACGAATCATTCTTAGAAATTCAAGTATGCTTTCCTACTTCATCAGCTTCTGAAGTACCGCGACCAGTTCATCCACCGTCTCTTCCTTACCTGCCCGGATGTCGTCTGTCACACAGGTCTTTATATGATTCGCAAGAAGCACTTTATTAAAACTGTTCAGTGCGGCATTGACTGCCGATACCTGGATCAGGATATCCGTACAATATGCATTCCGCTCTACCATTCCTTTGATTCCGCGTACCTGTCCTTCGATCCGGTTCAGGCGATTGAGCAGATCTTTATACTCTTTTTCAGAACGTTCCTTTGTCTTATGGCACGCACATTCTACTCGCTCCTCCATCTTCTTTTACACCTCCTTTTTCGCTTATTATATACCCCATATGGGTATATTTCAACTATTATTTCACAAAATTTCAAAATTTCTAAATAGTAAAAACCCGGAAAGAATGACACACTCATCATTCTTTCCGGGTTCTTTTCCCGATTCTTATTCAAATCTGACTTTAATGTATGCCTTGATTTCTTCCACACATTTCTCAAATCCCAGCTTTCCGCTGTTCAGACAGAGATCATAGTTTCTCGCATCGGTCCACTCACGTCCGGTATAGTGCCTGTAGTAATCCGCACGATATTTATCGGTCTTTGCAATGAACTTCTGCATCTCACTTTCTGTCATGCTGTTGCGTTCCATCGCTCTCGCAAGATTGAATTCTTCCGATGCATGGACGAACACACTGACTACATTCGGATAGTCCTTCAGGACAAAATCCGCCGCACGCCCGATGATCACACAGCTTTCGGTTTCCGCCAGCCGTTTCATGATTTTCGCCTGATAATTAAACAGGTTCTTCGCCGAAACGAAATCACTGCTGGACGGCGGGATCACATCGCCTGTGTAGACGTCCGTCGTCATGCGGAGGATCGGACTGTTCTGCAGCTTTTCATCCAACTGCCGGAACAGATGCTCAGCAATTCCGCTTTCTTCAGATGCCATCTCAAGCAGATTGCTTCCGTAGCAGGGAATCCCCATTTCCTTTGCAAACATCTCTCCGATCGTCTTTCCGCCGCTTCCATACTGTCTCGCAACCGTAATTACAATGTTTTCCATTTGCACTCCTCCTATTCACCAAGATATGCTTTTTTAATAGAATCATCGTTCATCAATACTTTTGCATCGCCCTCCAGAACAATTCTACCTGTCTCAAGTACATATGCCCTGTCCGCAATAGAAAGTGCTTTTTTTGCATTCTGTTCTACAAGAAGTACCGTCGTTCCGCCCTTGCTTACTTCCTGAATAATATCAAAGATCTCATTAACCAGAATCGGAGAAAGTCCCATGGAAGGTTCATCCATTACAATGATCTTCGGATGAGACATCAGTGCACGTCCCATCGCCAGCATCTGCTGCTCGCCGCCGCTTAGGGTTCCTGCGAGCTGATTCTTTCTCTCTTCCAGACGCGGGAAACGTTTGTAGACCATTTCCAGCGTCTTCTCGATCTCGTCCTTATCTTTTCTTGTATAAGCGCCCATCTTCAGGTTCTCATATACGGTCAGTTCCGCAAAGACTCTTCGTCCTTCCGGTACATGCGCAATTCCCAGAGACACGATCTTATGTGCCGGAACCTTTGTAATGTCTTTTCCTTCGAAGATTACAGAGCCTTTCTTTGGTGACAGAAGACCTGTGATCGTGTGCAGGGTCGTCGTCTTTCCCGCACCGTTGGCACCGATCAGAGCGATGACTTCCCCTTCATTGACCTCGAAGGAAATGCCCTTGATTGCCTGAATCATGCCGTAATATACTTCAATATCCTTAATTTCAAGCATTGCCATGTCCGTCATCCCTCCTATTCGCCCAGATATGCCTTGATTACTTCCGGATTATTCAGCACTTCACTGGTTTCACCCTCAGCAAGCACCTGTCCAAAGTTCAGCACAGTCAGTTTTTCACAGATTCCGGATACCAGCTTCATGTCGTGTTCGATGAGAAGGATCGTCATGTCAAATTTGTCTCTTACAAAACGGATCGTGTTCATCAGATCCTGTGTCTCGTTCGGGTTCATACCTGCCGCCGGCTCATCCAGAAGAAGCAGCTTCGGTTCTGTTGCCAGTGCTCTTGTGATCTCAAGCTCTCTCTGCTTGCCGTATGGGAGGTTTGCGGCAAGCGTATCGGCATATTTATCAAGTCCGAACACGCTAAGAAGCTCCAGCGCTTTTTCATCCATTTCTTTTTCCACTTTATAATATTTCGGCAGACGGAGGATTCCTTCAATTGTCGAATATTTATGATGATTATGAAGCCCTACCTTGACATTGTCCAGTACAGACAGTCCCTTGAACAGACGAATATTCTGGAACGTTCTGGCAATTCCGGCCTTGTTGATATCAATCGTTTTCTTTCCTACGATATTCTCTCCATCCAGTGTAATGATTCCTTCTGTCGGTTTATATACTCCGGTAAGAAGGTTAAATACCGTCGTTTTTCCGGCCCCATTCGGTCCGATCAGCCCATACAGGCACCCTTTTTCAATTTCCATATGAAATTCATTTACCGCGTGAAGACCGCCAAAGGAGATTCCGAGATTCTTCACTTCCAATAATGCCATAACTATGCAGCCTCCTTTGTATTTTTCTTCCTGCCGGCTTTAAGTTTAGCCGCTAATTTTTCTCTCATTTCAATCGCTTTCGGCGCCCAGTTGAATAACATCATCACGATCATAACGATTGCATAGATCAACATACGATAGTCCTGCAGACCTCTCAGAAGCTCCGGCAGAAGCGTCAGAACGATTGCCGCAATGATCGAACCTCTGATATTACCGATACCGCCAAGAACAACGAATACAAGAATCATGATTGACATGTTGTAACCGAAGTTTTTGCTTGTAGCTGTCAGCGTCGCAAGGTTGTGGGAATACATAACTCCTGCAACTCCCGCAAGTGCGGCAGAAATCGCAAATGCCATCAACTTGTATTTTGTAATATTGATTCCGACTGATTCTGCCGCAATACGGTTATCACGGATCGCCATGATTGCACGGCCGCTGCGTGAATGAATCAGATTCAGAACAATGAACAGCGTCAGAAGAATCAGAAGTACACCGATCGTGAATGTAGAATCCTTAGGTGTTCCTGTAATTCCCTGCGGTCCGTTGATGATAACCTTGCCGCCTTCTTCCAGTCCAAGGGATATGGAATCCTTCGTAGAAAAATGAAGTCCGTTCGAATCTTTTCCGATGAAAAGGATATTGGCAATATTTTTAATAATCTCACCAAACGCCAGCGTTACAATCGCAAGATAGTCGCCCTTCAGCCGAAGCACCGGAATACCGATTAAGATTCCACAAATTCCCGCTGTAGCCGCTCCGATCAAAAGTGCCAGAAAAAATCTGATTCCGGAAGATGGAATCACATCCACCATGCATTTTGAAAAGAATGCACTGGTAAATGCTCCCACACACATAAATCCGGCATGTCCCAGGCTCAGTTCACCCAGAATACCAACCGTAAGGTTAAGAGAGACAGCCAGAATAATGTATGCACAGAGCGGCACCAGAAGTCCCTGAAGAAGACTGGACACATTTCCTGTAGCCACTAAAATCTGTACAACCGCATAAATCGCAATGACCATCAGGTATGTAAGCAAATTGCTCTTTGTCGTTTTGTTCATTTTCTTTATATTTTTCATCATTGCCACCTACACTTTCTCCTGAATATTCTTGCCAAGAAGCCCTGTAGGTTTCACGATCAGAACCACGATCAGCACTGCAAACACGATTGCATCTGCCATCTGTGAAGAAATATATGCTTTACCGAATATTTCAATCACACCAAGAAGGATCCCGCCGATCATAGCACCCGGAATCGATCCGATTCCGCCGAATACCGCCGCAACGAAAGCCTTGATACCGGGCATAGATCCGGTATACGGAGTAAGAGTCGGATATGCAGAGCAAAGAAGAACACCTGCGATTGCCGCGAGTGCAGATCCGATTGCAAATGTCAGCGCAATCGTTCCATTTACATTCACACCCATCAGCTGTGCAGCCCCCTTATCCTCCGAAACTGCTCTCATTGCCTGTCCTGCTTTTGTCTTCTTGATAAAAAGCTGCATACCGGTCATAATCACAACACAAGAAAGAATCGTAACGATCGTTTCTCCTGAAATTGTCAGTTTACCACCTGCAAGCACCAATGAAGGTACCTTGACTACAGATGTAAAAGACTTCGTGTTAGCTCCGAAAATCAAGAGTGCCAGATTCTGAAGCAGGTAGCTGACACCAATTGCCGTAATCAGCACAGCAAGTGAAGAAGATGCATTTAAAAGCGGTCGGTATGCAATTGTCTCGATCAATATACCAAGTACTGTACAAAAAACAATTCCAATGAGAACTGCCGCTGCCGGAGGAAGCCCTGCCCCCGTAATCACAGTCAGCACCACATAAGCACCGATCATTATGACATCCCCGTGAGCAAAGTTCAGCATTTTAGCAATACCATAAACCATTGTATAGCCAAGCGCTATAATAGCATAAACACTGCCCAGACTTATGCCATTAATGAGATAAGATATAAAACTCATATAATTCTCACATTCCTTTCCTTTTTGAAATATATTATAACATGTACAAAAACAGAAGGCTACCATAAGATAGCCTTCCATAAAATGAATCCTATTCTACAACAGCGTAGTCACCATTTTCAATCTTAACAACCATTGGTTCCTTGCTCGGTTCTCCGCTTGCTTCCCATGTAAGACCTTTTGCAGTAACACCATCAATTTCGATTTCAACCATTGCAGATTTCAGGCCATCACACACATCGGATGAAGCCATTCCCGGTTTCACATCTGCTTTTTCCATTGCAGCCTTCATTGCATAAATTCCGTCGTAAGCATCTGCTGCAAACTGGTTCGGAGTATCGCCGTATTTATCTTTGAAAGCTGTTACAAATTTCTGAATTGCTTCATCTGTAGAAGTTGGTGTAAACGGACTTAAGAACATCAGGTTATTAGCCAGGTTCGCATCAAATCCTTCTACTGCAAGAATTCCGTCCATACCGTCACATCCAAAGAAGATCGGGTTGTAGTTCATTCCTGCTGCCTGTTTCAATACCAGAGAAGCCTCTGAGTAGTAGAATGGCAGGAATACAAGTTCTGCTCCGGAGTCTTTTGCTTTCTGAAGCTGAACAGAGAAGTCTGTCTTGCTTTCTGATGTAAATGCTTCTGCAGCAACTACTTCGAAATCCTGATTAGCTGCTTCTTTTACGAATGCTTCGTAGATACCGGTTGAATAAACATCAGAGCTGTCATAGATCACAGCTACTTTTGAAGCAAGGCCGTTTTCTCCGATATATTTTGCTGATTCAAGTCCCTGCATCGGGTCAGAGAAACATACACGGAATGCATTGTCATACTGTACACATTCTACTGCTGTTCCTGACGGTGTAAGAAGGAACATATTGTCCTGATTTGCAACCTCACCTACAGCAACACACGGTGCTGAAGTTACGGTTCCGAGGAGTGCCTGCATTCCCCAGTCTTTCAGGTTATTGTATGCATTAACTGCTTTCTCTGCATCATGCTCATCATCTTCGAATTTGAATTCAACCTGTGCTCCGTTGATACCGCCGGCTGCATTGATCTCTTCAACTGCCAGTTCAGCACCATTCTTAACAGCCTGTCCATAAACAGCTGCTGCACCGGTAACCGGTCCGATTGCACCGATCTTGATTACTTCACTGTCTGAGCCGCTGCTTTTTTCTCCTTCACTTTTTGAGCCACAGCCTGCTGCCATCGATACGGTCATCGCGGCAACCATAGCAACGGCTAACCATTTTTTCACATTTCTCATATTCTTTTTCCTCCCAACAAACAGAGCGCACTCTGTTTAAAATTATGTTTGAAATCTTACACCAAATCCTCCTGTTTGTCAATAGAAAAAACACCATATTTTGATGCATTAGGAAATATGCACAAATTCAACTTCATTTTTTTCTATAATGCGTCTTTATTTTTTACATTTTTACAGAAACAATCCTGATTCAAATTTTGACGCATGTTTTCTTCTATGTTATAATAGTACAAATTTTACAAACTATTTCCGGAGGATATTAAAAATGGATGGAATTATTTTTGATGTAGACGGAACACTTTGGGATTCGACTAAAGTCGTCGCCCGTTCCTGGAACCAGGCCATAAATGAAAATTCAGATCTTCCCGCCGATCTGACTGCCGCAAAGATCAAATCTTTATTCGGCAAAACCATGAACGAAATCACAGCCGCACTCTTCCCTTCCTTCTCAGAGGAAGATCGCAGCCGCCTTGGAGATCTCTGCTTTGCATACGAAAACCGGCTGCTCGCCACAGAGCCAGGAACCCTTTATCCCGGTGTGCGGGAAGCTTTCCAGGCACTGTCCGAGAAATTTGATCTCTATATCGTCAGCAATTGTCAATGTGGATACATTGAAGTTTTTCTTGAAGGAACGAACCTGGGTCCTTTTGTAAAAGATACACTCTGCTTCGGCCAGACAGGACGGCCCAAGAATGAGAGCATCCGCATTTTAATGGAAAAAAACCATTTAAAAGACGTCTGCTATATCGGTGACACCATGGGAGATTATGATGCCTGCCAAAAAGCCGGTGTTCCGTTCATCTTTGCGGAATACGGTTTTGGCGAGGTTCCGGAAGCCGAAGTACGGATTCAGAATATACGGGAATTGGAACAGCTTCTCCTTTAGAAGCTGTTCTTTTCTTTATTCATTTTCTTCATCCACGGACTCTTTCTGTAAAACAAGACTGAAAGCAGCATTCCCGAAGTCCATCCCACCGGCCACGACAGCCAGATTCCGACGGGACCAAGGCCGATCACCTTTGAAAATACGATCGAAAGTGCTACTCTGAGAATCAGATCCGCAAAAGTGGCAATCATAAATTGTTTCATCATTCCTGCTCCTCGCAGAATACCGTCAGCAACCAGTTTCACTGATACCACAAAATAGAACGGTGCCACGATCCTCAGGAACTGATTCCCGGTCGCCAGTGCCGTCACCGAATCCTGATTCATAAAAAGGAGCAGAAGCATTTTGCCCGCCAGAAGGTATAATAACACCAGCGGTACACACAGGCCCCATACCATCTTGATCCCGGCACGCATTCCCTCCCGGATTCTGTCCGGTTTCTTTGCCCCGAGATTTTGGGCTGTGTAATTGGAAATTCCATTTCCCAGAGTCGTAAACGATGTGATAACCAGATTGTTGAGCTTGATTGCCGCAGAATAACCGGCAATCACTCCCGCTCCGAAACTGTTGATCACACTCTGTATGATAATATTCCCTACAGAAACAAAGCTTTGCTGTAGAATACTCGGCACGGCGATAACCGCAATTTTCTTAAAAAGTTTCCAGGAAAACACATCCAGATTCCCTTCCGTATGAATACCGGCAAGTCTCCGGAACACCACGATCATTGCAAGCACACAGCTCACCCCCTGGCACAGAAAAGTCGCCCATGCCACTCCGGCAATTCCCATCTTCAACACTGTGACAAACAGAATATCAACCGCAATATTTGACGTAGATGATAAAGCCAGAAACACAAACGGTGTCTTCGAATCTCCCAAAGCCGAAAAAATACCATTTGCAATATTATAGAAAAACATAAATGGCAATCCCCAGATATAAATGTCCAGATAGAGTTTGGAATCTGCAAGTATATTCTCCGGTGTATGGATAAGCTGCAACAATTGCCCTCCTAACAGGAGTCCTCCAAGCATCAGCATTGCACATAATACACCACTTGAAATCAGCGCCGTATAGATTGCCGTTTTCATATCATTGTATTTTTTCGCCCCAAAAAGCTGAGAGGCGATCACCGAGCACCCAATGTTACATCCGAATGCAAACGCGATGAATATCAAAGTGATCTCATAACTGTTCCCCACTGCCGCCAACGCATTCTCTCCGACAAATTTTCCTGCTACAAGACTGTCCGCAATATTATAAAGCTGTTGAAAAACAACACTTCCGAACAATGGCAGGCAAAACCTCCAAAGCACACTCTCCGGTCTTCCGACCGTCAAATCCTTTACCATTTTCCCTTTCCTTTTCCTTACTACATTATCTTATGAACATCGCATCCCCGAAACTGAAGAAACGGTATCTTTCCCGAATTGCTTCCTCATATGCAGCCAGAACGTGTTCTCTTCCTGCCAGTGCAGAAACCAGCATGATCAGGGTCGATTCCGGCAGATGGAAATTCGTGATCAGCGCATCCAGAACTTTGAATTTGTATCCCGGATAAATAAAGATTTCTGTCCATCCACTGCATTCTCGCAATCGTCCATTTTCGTCTGCTGCGGATTCCACTGTCCTGCAGCTCGTTGTTCCCACGCAGATAACCCGGTGTCCTTCCTCTTTTGCCCGATTGATCTTATCTGCTTCGCTCTGCTCGATCCGGTAAAATTCGGAATGCATATGATGCTCCTGAATATTCTCGACTTTTACCGGGCGAAATGTGCCAAGTCCCACATGCAGGGTCACATGGGCAATCTCCACGCCTTTCTCCTTGATCTCATCCAATAGCTCCGGTGTAAAATGCAGCCCCGCTGTCGGCGCTGCCGCAGAACCGGAATGCTTTGCGTATACGGTCTGATAGCGGTTTTTATCCTCCAACTGGTGCGTGATATACGGCGGAAGTGGCATCTGTCCCAGCTGATCCAGGATTTCTTCAAAAATCCCCTCATATTCGAATCGGATCAGACGGTTTCCTTCTTCTACCACCCCGATCACTTCCGCTTTCAGAAGCCCGTTTCCAAAAACCAGACGTGCTCCCGGTTTCATCTTTCTTCCCGGCTTCACCAATGTTTCCCAGATATCATTCTCTTTCCGTTTCAGAAGAAGTACTTCCACCTTTGCACCGGTTCCTTCCTTCTCTCCGATCAGACGCGCCGGAATAACCTTTGTATCATTGATCACAAGGCAGTCTCCCGGGTTCAGGTAGTTTACGATTTCACGGAAAATATGGTGCTCCGTCTCACCGGTTTCCTTATCCAGAACCAGAAGCCGTGAACCGGAACGATCTTCAAGCGGATCCTGTGCGATCAGTTCCTCCGGCAGATCAAAATAAAAATCCTCTTTCTTCATTCTGTTTTCCTTTCTGCATATACGTCATTAAAGAGACCGTATACAAGATACGGTCTCCTCATTTCTCTGATTATTACTCTTATTATTGTCTCAATTCAATTCCCATTTCTTCCAAAGCTTTCAGGATCTTCTTCATAGCTGCAGATACATCGGCTTCCTCCAGGGTTCTGTCTTTTGCACGGAAGGTAATTGAGTATGCAACAGATTTAAATCCCGGTTTGATCTGTGCTCCCTCATAGAGGTCGAAGAGTTTGTAGCTTTCCAGATAAGCGCCGCCCTTCTTCTCGATCACCTCTTCAATCTGTCCGACAAGAATCTCCTTTGGAACAACCATACTGATATCACGACTTACCGCCGGATATTTTGCAATGCCTTCGTATTTTCTGTCAAATGTAGCGAGTTCCACGATTTCAGGCATATCAATCACTGCAACATAGGCACGTTCTCCGATTCCGTAATTATCTGCCACCTGCGGATGAACCTCGCCCAGATATCCTACAACTCTTCCTTCGTAAATGATGTTAGCCTGACGTCCCGGGTGCAGGAAGTTCTTTCCGGCATTCGGATCGTAGGTCTCTTTCTTATGAAGACCTACTTTTTCGAAGAACTCTTCTACGATTCCCTTCATACTGAAGAAATCGCCTTCTCCGTACATTCCAAGTGTAAACTGCATACGCTCGTCCGGAAGTTCCGTAAGCGGAAGGCTTTTCGGAAGATAAATATTTCCCATTTCGTACAGGCGTACATTTTTATTTCTTCTGTTATAATTAGTTGCCAGAGAAGTCAGCATACCATTGAGAGAAATCGTTCTCATAATACTGTAATCTTCCCCAAGCGGATTCATGATCGGAATTGCCTGACGAAGCACATCATCCTCATCAAGGAGTAATTTATCAAATACCTTCGGGCTTTCAAAGGAATAGGTCATTCCCTGACTGAAACCACAGAATTCAGCAATATCCTTTGCAACGTCTTCCACTCGATTCTTGAAGGAAAGCTTACCGGTAGTAGCTTCGCCGCTTGGGAGGGTAGTCGGAATGTTATCATATCCGTAGAATCTTGCAACCTCTTCTGCAAGATCGGCAAGGCGGAATAAGTCATGACGGAATGTCGGTGCAATCACTTCCTTCGCGTCAGCGTCATATTCCAGTCCGATTTTTTCAAAATATCCGAGCATATCCGCTTCCGGAATATCGGTTCCCAGAAGTGCATTGATTGCATCTGCGTCAAACGGTACTCTTACCGGCTCTTTCTTCTTGCCATAAACATCTACCATTCCTCCGACAACCTCACCTGCTCCCATTTCTTCAACCAACTGGCATGCGCGGTCGATGGCTGCCTGAGCATTGTTCGGATCCAGACCTTTTTCGAATTTTCCGGAAGCATCGGTACGAAGTCCGACTTTTTTGCTTGATTTACGGATATTGGTTCCGTCAAAGCAGGCTGCTTCAAATAACATGGTCTGAACATGATCGGTGATCATGGAGTTCTCGCCACCCATGATACCGGCAATACCTACTGCCTTTTCCCCGTCACAGATCATCAGGACGGAATCGTCCATTTCACGTTCCTGTCCATCCAGTGTGACAAATTTCTCTCCCTTTTCAGCATTACGAACTACAATCTGATGTCCGGCAATCGTATCCAGATCGTATGCATGCATCGGCTGTCCATATTCTTCCATAACATAGTTGGTGATATCAACCAGGTTGTTGATCGGGCGGATTCCGACGGAAGCCAGTCTTCTCTGCATCCATTTCGGAGACGGGCCAATCTTAATATTCTTAACAACTCTTGCGCAGTAACGCGGGCAAAGATCTGTATTTTCCACACGCACTTTGATATAATCGTTAACGTCCTCATCGTTTCCGGTCGGAGTCACTACCGGCGGGTGAAATTCTTTGCCAAATGTCGCTGCCGCTTCTCTTGCAATTCCCACCACACTGAAACAATCTACACGGTTGGATGTGATTTCATATTCAAATACTACATCGTCCAGTCCCAGTGCCTTGATTGCGCTCTCTCCTACAACCGCATCGTCACCGAAGATATAGATTCCATATTCCGGTGCTTCCGGATACATATTTCTGTCAGAGCCGAGTTCTTCGATCGAGCACATCATACCGCAGCTCTCTACTCCGCGGAGTTTTCCTTTCTTGATCTTGATTCCTCCGGCAACTCTCTGTCCCGGCTCATGTCCACCGGCAACGCGTCCGCCGTCCAGAACGACCGGAACTTTGTCTCCTTCTTTTACGTTCGGTGCTCCGGTAACGATCTGTACTGTCTCTGTTCCCACATTGACCTGACAGATAATCAGTTTGTCGGCATCCGGATGTTTTTCAATTTTTTCAATCTGACCGATTACAATTTTATCTAAATCTGCATCCAGCTTTTCATAACCTTCTACTTTGGTTCCTGAAAGCGTCATTGCATCTGTATATTCCTGGGCGGTCACATCGAGGTCAGGAACATACGCTTTAATCCATGATAATGAAGTATTCATACTTTTTCTCCTCTTTATTTGTTTGTGTCTGGTAAGCTCGATTCGCTTCGCTCTCTCGCTGAATGTTTTTCTCCGCAGTGCTAAGCTCGATTCGCTTCGCTCTCTCGCTGAATGTTTTTCTCTGCAGTGCTAAGCTCGATTCGCTTCGCTCTCTCGCTGAATGTTTTTCTCCGCAGTGCTAAGCTCGATTCCGCTTCGCTCTCTCGCTGAATGTTTTTCTCCGCAGTGCTAAGCTCGATTCGCTTCGCTCTCTCGCTGAATGTTTTTCTCCGCAGTGCTAAGCTCGATTCGCTTCGCTCTCTCGCTGAATGTTTTTCTCCGCAGTGCTAAGCTCGAATCCGCTTCGCTCTCTCGCTGAATGTTTTTCTCCGCAGTGCTAAGCTCGATTCGCTTCGCTCTCTCGCTGAATGTTTTTCTCCGCAGTGCTAAGCTCGAATCCGCTTCGCTCCTTCTCGCTTTACGGGCTTCGCCCTATGAAAAAAGCCGGATAAGCATTCGCTTGTGTGCAAGCACCCGCGTATGCTTATCAGTCTTTTTTCGCACTGCTCATTGCCAGCGCTAAAATTGTCTCAAAAATCTAATATCATTTTCATACAGCAGCCGCATATCATCGATTTCGTATTTCAGCAGTGCGATACGTTCGAGACCTACGCCGAATGCGAAGCCGGTGTATTCTTCGGGGTCAATGCCGCACATTTCGAGGACATGTGGGTGTACCATTCCGCATCCGAGGATTTCGATCCAACCGGAGCCTTTGCAGAAACGGCATCCTTTGCCGCCGCATTTGAAGCAGGAAACGTCTACTTCGGCGCTTGGTTCGGTGAATGGGAAGTGGTGCGGGCGGAACTTAGTCTTGGTTTCGGGTCCGAAAAGTTCTTTTGCGAATACTTCCAATGTCCCTTTCAGGTCAGCGAAGGAAATGTTCTTATCAATGACAAGTCCTTCGATCTGATGGAAGGATGGTGAATGGGTTGCATCTACTTCGTCGGAACGGAAAACGCGTCCCGGGGAAATCATACGGATCGGAAGTTTGCCCTGTTCCATTACACGTGCCTGAACCGGGGAGGTCTGGGTACGCAGTACGATTTCTTTATTGATATAGAAGGTATCTTGTTCGTCTTTTGCCGGATGATCTGCCGGAATGTTTAATTTTTCGAAATTGTATTCGTCATATTCGATCTCCGGTCCTTCGATCACTTCGTATCCCATTCCGATGAAGATACGTTCTACTTCTTCTAAGGCGATCGTATTCGGATGGCGATGTCCTACCATATTCTTTTTGGAAGGAAGTGTGACATCGATTACTTCCTGTTTTAATTTTTCTTCACGGATCGCAGCATCCATCTTCTTCTTGGTTTCTTCAAGGAGCTCTTCGATTGCTGCTCGGGTCTCATTGACAAGCTGTCCTACCTTCGGACGCTCCTCCGGTGCTACATCCTTCATTCCTTTTAAAACTGCGGTGAGTTCTCCCTTTTTTCCAAGAAATCTCACACGTACATCATTCAGTTTTTCCGGTACATCAGAAGCCTGAATCTGTCTGATCGCCTCTTGTTTGATGCTCTCAAGTCTTTCTTTCATAATTTCCTCCTTTTGACAACTAAATAAAGGTCAGCCGGACCTTTTTGACATTTGCATGGCAAAAAAAACTCGTCCCCTGATAGGGACGAGAAACTCGCGGTACCACCCTGTTTCCTGCTCAAATGAACAGGCACTCGGACTGCGTAACGTGCAGGGACGTCGTTCTCTACTGATACTTTCAAAAACGCAGCTCGCGTGGGAAATTCGATTCCTGTCTGAACCCGAGGGAACTTACAGCCGGAGATCCCCTCTCTCTGTTGGAAAACAGTGCTCTACTTACACGGTCTAAGCCTTTTCAACATATACCTAATTATTGTAACATATGTTTTTTTTATGTCAAGCTGTTTCCCCACTCTTTTTCTTATTTTCCTGCCATATACAATTAAGCAAGCCACCAAGAAGTATCGCATACATGCAGAAATACA
The DNA here is from genome assembly GCF_052066395.1 of Bariatricus sp. HCP28S3_A4. NCBI lineage: Bacteria > Bacillati > Bacillota > Clostridia > Lachnospirales > Lachnospiraceae > Bariatricus > Bariatricus sp. HCP28S3_A4. Next base: position 172,330 of record NZ_JBQHSE010000003.1, read on the forward strand.
GCCACAGCATAACAAGAATGATTGCCGTCATACTTCCGTATAATCCGCTGAACCCCTGGAATATAGTCAGGTACATCGAAAAGATGAACGAAATCACCTGCCATCCCACTGCGGTAAAGACTGCACCGGGAATCTGTTCTCTAACCCGGACCTTGTGGTTCGGAAGAAACCGATAGATCATAAGAGAAAATCCCAGCAGGATTGCAAACGTTATAAATGTACGCATCTCAAGAATCGACTCCGTTGTCTCTTTCATAAATGGAAACCGGGTATTGATAAACAGGCTTATGCTATTTCCAAACACAGACAGTACCAGTCCAAGTACGATCGCAATAATAAACAATATGGTATAAAAAGATGCCCGGATCCTCATAAACACATAATTTCTTGTTTCTCGAATCTCATAACTATAGTTCAATCCGTTGCTCATCGCAAGTACGCCTTTTCCTGCCGACCAGAGTGCAACAACTGCAGTGACCGGAATAACAGTCCGTGATTGATTATAAACCTGATTCACAATGCCTATAATAAAATCCTGCATATTCTTTTCCGGGAAGACCATTACCATTGCCGTCATTACGTCCGCTTTCGTAACCGGAGTATACTGTACGATCGTAAGTAGAAGCAGAATGATCGGAATCAGACTTAAAATAAAGAAATAAGCTGACTGAGCTGCATATGCACCGGTATGATTCCTGCCGATTCGATTTGATAGTGCCATTGCCCGTTTTATATATTTTTTCATATAACCACTCCGTTATCGCGCACATATTTAAAAGGCAGCCGCCTTAGCAGCTGCCTTTTTCTCTTTTGTTTCCCCCGAAATGCCGTTGACCGTTTTTTGACTCCTAGCCATAGCTAGGTGGGCGACCGCATCTGCTTTTCTGCCTTCCCCTGCGCGATGAGGGCTTGACATATTACAGAGATATAGGAATCCCGTTTAAAGTTTTGTAGGTTCAAAAATACGGATATATCGAACATCCCAGGTTTCTAAAAACAATTATAGCGTATTATTTATTTTTTTTCAACTCTAATACTGTAAATCTATCTTTTCCTTTTATTTTTTATATGACATCTTCGTTTCCGTCAGGTTTATCCTCTCTTGGTGAAACGAACAGCCCGCTCTTACCACCGCTTTTACGACATAGATAGATTTCCCCGATTTCCATCGATTTATCCACAGCTTTACACATGTCATAAATTGTCAGCAGGGCAACGCTTACTCCGGTCAAGGCCTCCATTTCCACACCGGTCTTTCCGACAGTGCGTGCCGTACAGGCTGCAATAATCGAGCAAGTATCCTCATGGAGTTCAAAATCAATTTCCACCTTACTCAGATTAAGAATATGGCAAAGCGGTATCAGATCCGATGTTTTCTTCGTTCCCATGATGCCGGCAACACGGGCAACCTGAAGCACATCCCCTTTCTTCATCTGACCATCCCGCACTTTTTGAAAGCATTCCTTGTTCATCAGAATCCTTCCCCGGGCAGTTGCTTCTCGTAAGGTATCCTTTTTTTCACTCACATCAACCATAATGGCATCACCGTGAGTGTTAAAATGTGTAAATTCCGCCATTTTTATTCTCCTCTTACGAATCCTGGAAATATTTCTTATTCAGACGGGAAATCGTAACTCCAAACCAGATCAGAACGACAAAAGGAAGTATCATAAACACTGCAAGTAAAGCGCCGACTTCCACGACATATGTATTTACAAGCTCAATCACACCATATGCGGTGATGACGGTTCCAAACAGCAGCATCTTCGGAAATACTTCCTTAATATACCCCACCTTGTCACGGCACTTGTCCGGGTCGATTGATTTCGGAAGCAGAATGCTTGTATTAATCAGCCCTTTTACCTTCAATTGAAAGCAGGCATAGAAAACATAGATTCCGCAAGCCAGCCCGATTACTCCGAAAACCACATTGATATCACTCATCGTTCTTCGTCACTCCTTTTAATTAAACTACACCGAGTACAGCTTTTACGGATGCTTCCATCTGATCGATATCACATTCCGTAGTGTGACGAATCTCTGCATTTCTTATTTCTTCAATCGCATTCGGTATATCCATCTGTGAAACTTTATGAAGTTCATCGATCAGTTCAAATTCCTCCATGGCATCATAGGACGCGTCAATTGCAGTCATAACACTTCTTGCAAATTTATAAGGACTTGCCGTAGAAGCAATCACCGTCTTTGCCGTATCTCCGGTATTCTTTCTGTATTCATTGTATACGGATGCAGCAACTGCTGTATGGGTATCAATCACATACCCCGTATCCGTGTAAAGATCATGAATCGTCTGTTTTACCTGTTCTTCAGTAGCATACCCTGCCTCAAAATCCGCCAGATTCTTTTTCATCTCTTCCGTAATCGCATACACTCCTTTTGATTTGAGGTCGTTCATCAGCTCCTGATCCTTCTTTGCGTCTCCACCCGCGATCTGGTAAATCAGGCGCTCCAGATTGCTTGAAATCAGAATATCCATGGACGGTGAAGTCGTCAGAATAAACTCTCTGTTTTTATCATAAGTACCGGTTTGGAAGAAATCATAGAGTACTTTATTCTCATTCGATGCACAGATCAGTTTCGCAATCGGAAGTCCCATATTCTTCGCATAATATGCAGCAAGAATATTTCCGAAATTACCGGTCGGTACGACAACATTGATTTCTTCACCTTCCTCAATTTCTCCATTCTGCAGCAGTTTACCATATGCGTACACATAATAAACGATCTGCGGCACCAGACGTCCGATATTGATCGAATTAGCGGAAGAAAACTGATATCCCGCCTGATCCAGCTCTTTCGCCAGCTTTTTGTTCTCAAACATCGCTTTCACACCGCTTTGCGCATTATCAAAATTTCCATGGATCGCAATGACAGATGTATTGTCACCTTTCTGTGTGACCATCTGAAGCTCCTGAACCTTGCTCACGCCATTCTTCGGATAGAACACGATGATCTTCGTTCCTTCCACATTCGCGAAACCGGCCAGCGCTGCCTTCCCTGTATCTCCGGAAGTAGCAGTCAGAATCACGATCTCATTTTTCACCTGATTCTTCTTTGCAGAAGTTGTAAGAAGATGCGGAAGAATGGAGAGTGCCATATCTTTAAACGCAATCGTTGCCCCATGATACAATTCCAGGAAATACGCGTCATGTGCCTTTGCAAGCGGCGCAATATCCTCTGTATCGAATTTACTGTCATATGCTTTTGTAATACAGTTCCTAAGCTCTTCCTCTGTAAAATCGGTCAGGAACTCTTTCATGACTGCATATGCTGTTTCCTGATAGTTCATATTCTTAAGTTCCCCAAGGCTCACCGGAAGTTTTGGAATCGAAACCGGGACGAATAATCCTCCGTCTTCTGCAAGCCCTTTCAGGATTGCCTGGGAAGCTGTTACTGTCTTTTCAGAATTTCTGGTGCTCTTATAAAGTAGATTCATGATTCTTCACCCTTCTTATGTTTTCTTTATTATCGCACAATTATATCATACCAAAACCATTTTAGCAAATTCAAATTCATCTTTTACAAACATTTGTCTTTTCTGTACACACACTCTATAATCGACATCTTATCGGACGACATCATTTTCGTGTATTATTTTTCATTTTTCTCATATAATATTTGCAAATATCAAAGAAGCCTTGGGGGACTATTATGAACAGACATCTTTACCACTACACCATTGCCGGGATTCTTTTTACGGCGATTGCCGGAACACTCCTTCATTTTGCATATGAATACAGTATGGAAAATCCACTCGTTGCTATGTTTGCTCCGGTAAATGAATCCACATGGGAACATATGAAGCTTGTGTTTTTTCCTTCTTTTCTCTATATGATTGCAGGATGGCCATTCTTCATGCGCTCCTATCCTTCCTATTTTCAGGCATATATGACCGGCCTCTTTACCGGTACAATATCCATGGTCATCATTTTCTATACCTACACGGGAATCTGGGGGAACCATTGTCTGATTCTGGATATCCTTACTTTCCTTGCCAGCGTGATCATTACCTTCTCTCTGAGCTATCAGCTTGTCATTCAAAACTGTCATCTGCTTCCTCTGCCCTTATTGATCTTTCTGGTCGTTCTTTTCATGATCTGTTTCTTTAGTTTCACCTTTTCTCCCCCTGAAATTGCAATTTTCGACACGTTTCGTGCCAAATAAGAAAAAATATTTATCGAAATTTATCTATTTTTATCGAAAATTGTATTTTGTAATAATTTTAAAGTATTGTATAAATAGTTCATTTAGTCGGGAGGTGCACGGAGGAGGAATTTTATGGAAACAGCTTTACTACTGTTAAGAAAAATTGGAATGCGCTCCAGCTATGCCGGTTTTAACTATCTTGCATGTGCAGTAGCTCTTGTTTTCGAGCACCAGGAATATCTGAGAAAAGTTACCAAGAACCTTTATGTTATGGTCGGTAAAGAATATGGCGTTTCCAATGTCTGTGTAGAAGCAGCTATCCGCACTTTAATCACCAGTTACTGGAACCAGAATGAAGATAAAATACTGGCACCCATTCTGGGATATCCTCTGTTTGAAAAACCAACTTCCAGTGAATTCATCTCCATATTAGCCGACTTTCTACGTGACCATCCCGATTTCGGTGAGCAGGCAAAAACATATTAACAACAGAAAGGCAGAGACCCGCTCTGCCTTTCCTTATGCTTCTCTTATAATGTTTTTGCTCTCCATATAGGTTGCAAGGAAATATCCCCCATAAACCAGGATCAGAAATACTGCAGTTGCAATAACCGACGGGAGCATTTCCCTCGTTTCCACCTGAACAGCTACAATCTTTAACGCAAACTGGATCCCGAATATGGAATGAACGACTGCCAGGATCAAAGGTGCCATAAAGAAAATACCGATCTGCCGAAACAGCGTCTGATGAATCATCTTTTCATCCATTCCGATTTTTCTCAGAATCGTATAACGGTGGCGATTATCGGAGTTCTCTGTAAGTTCCTTGAGTGCCAGTATCGCAGAGCTTGCGATCAGGAAAATGATCCCCAGATAAATAGCGATAAAACTGATGATGGTCGATAGCCCTTTGCTGGATTCGATGATCGAAATTTTGGATACCCCGTCCAGCCGGATCTGTTTCTCTTCCAGATTTTCCATAAGCTCATGATCCCCGTCGCCGTAATTTGTGAACATCGCTTCGGTCTGATATTTCTCTTCTTTTGTATCCGCATTGTAATCTGCCATGAGATAATATCTTTCCTTCATATCTTCACTGAGGGGACAGCTGTCCGGTACAACCATCAGGCCGGTATTAGTATGACTAGTGGAGATCACAAGATAGCCTTCCTGGCATTCCGGATATCTGGAATGATATACCTTTCCGCCAATCGCAACTTCACTGCCGTTTTTCAGCGCCATGTCTCTCAGATTCTTCATATTATCAAAATCACACAGCACGAGATATTCATCTTCCGCCAGTTCATATTCCCTGTTGCCATAGAGCCGTGCGATCTTGTTATAATCGGACAATTTTATGATTTCCTCCGCCGTGTCATACATAAGCATCGGATAGTTCTCTTTTGCACTTTCTATCACGCTCTGAAGTGAAGTCTCCCATGTCCACTCCGTCGACGTGTAAGTAGCAACTTCCGTCACATCCTTCAGTACCTTTATATCCAGCCCGTTTTCCTTCAGTGTGTCACTGATCGGTTTTTGGGAATCCTCGATCTGTAGCTGTGTGTAATCTCCATTGTCCGGAAGATTCGCTGTTTTATACAGATTAAGGTCTACCGGTGTCATCTCCTCCAGATCCTGCGTCAAAACCCGGTTCAGCGAAAGCGCAGTTGAGAGGACCGTAATCGTCATAAACAGCAAAAGACAGATGATCGTCATGCTGACGACCGTCGTATTGATCCGGTTGTGAATCTGCCTCAGCACGAAAATATTCGAATCCTTCAGATACAGCCCTTTTCTCATCTGTACCACCTTCAGGGCAAGTCCCGATACCGACCAGAAAATCAGGAAGGTCGATACGATTCCCATGAGAATCGGAATAACCAGCTGATTCATAAGATCCAGCTGTGTAAGTCCGCCCGTCACCATATAATATGCAGTTCCCAGTGTGACAGCCGCCGCCAGAAACACCAGCACACAGATCACCGGATTCTTCATCCGAACCTTTTCGTTCTTCTTCTCCGCACTGATCAGATCGATCAGTTTGTATCGAGAAATGATAACGATATTCAAAACCATCGAAGCCGCATACATCACGCCAAAATATGCACAAGTCTTCCAGCAGGCCGCCTCGGAAAATACAAACTGATATTCACTCATATCCGCCTGGAACAGTTTCGCAACCAGAATTGACATCAGCTGAGATCCGAACACGCCGATCACCAGCCCCACCACAAGCGAGATCAGACCGATCAGAAACGTTTCCCCGAGAAGGATCCCCGAAATCTGCCTTTTCCCCATTCCAAGCGTCATGTAAAGTCCGAATTCCCGTTTTCTTCTCTTAATCAGGAAATTATTGGCATACACGATCAGAAATCCCAGGATTACCGCCACAAATACAGACACATAATTGATCATCCCCACCATCAGTTTCACGATCTGGCGCGTTGAGCTGTTGACCACAAGCATGGCCTCCTGGCTGTCCAGTGAATTGAACATATAGAAGATCGCCACGCCCAGGATCAGGGTCAGAAAATAAATGGTATAATCTTTGATACTCTTCCGGATGTTTTTTACCGACATCTTAAATAACATCGTTCAATTCACCTCCCAGAAGCGTGACAACCTCAATGATCTTTTCAAAAAACTCTTTACGTCCTCCTGTTCCTTTCATGATCTCATTGAAAATCCTGCCGTCCTTGATAAAAAGGATCCGATCCGCATAACTTGCAGTAAATGCATCATGCGTGACCATCAGGATTGTCGCATCCATCGAGCGGTTCAAAAGCTCCATATTTTCCAGAAGCTGTCTCGCCGCCTTGGAGTCCAGCGCGCCGGTCGGCTCATCCGCCAGGATCAGCTGCGGATTTGTGACGATCGCTCTCGCCGCCGCGATCCGTTGTTTCTGTCCACCGGACACCTGATAGGGATATTTCTTCAGGATATCCGTGATTCCAAGCTGCATGGCTATCTGATTCACCCGTTCTTCGATCTCCACAGGTTTCACTCTCTGAATCGTTAGCGCCAGCGCAATATTCTCATAAGCCGTGAGCGTGTCGAGAAGATTAAAATCCTGGAAAATAAATCCCAGCTCTTCTCTGCGGAATTTGTTCAGTCCATTTCCCTTTAAACGGGTGATATCCATCCCATTGATGAAAATGTGCCCTGCCGTCACCCTGTCGATCGTGGAAATGCAGTTAAGCAGCGTCGTCTTTCCGCTTCCGCTGGCTCCCATGATCCCCACAAATTCACCCTTATCCACCGAAAAACTGATCTGATCAATGGCCTTTGTAAGATTGGATTTATTTCCATAATATTTTTCGATTTCCTTTACTTCTAATATGTGTTTCATATGATGTGTTCCTCCTTTTCGTAACTCCATCATAAGCTTTTTCTCTCTTACCAGCCATCGATACAGCTTACGAAAACCTTACGAAATCGTAAGCTTTCTTCTTATTCGGTCAATGAAAAGCTGCTCTTCGGGAAAATCAGTTTCACCAGACATCCGTTTCCTTCTTCCGATGTAAGCGTAATTCCAAGCCCCAGCTTATCGCAAAGTTTCTTGCAAAGATACAGTCCTATTCCGGTCGATTTCTTTCGGCTCCGCCCGTTGCTCCCGGTAAATCCTTTTTCAAATACTCTTCCGATCTCCTCCGGTCGGATTCCAATGCCGTTATCCCAAATGCCGAGAATGGTCTGCTCTTTTCGCTCTTCTGCCGAGAAGCGTATCACAGCACCTTCCTCTTTCCGGTATTTCATACTGTTTGAAATGATCTGATTCAGGATAAACTGACACCATTTTGCATCTGTGAACACGGTTTGATCGGAAATATCGATCTCAATCCGGATCTTTTGCCGGATCAGACTCTGCCGATTCTGCTTCACCGCTTCATTTACAATCTGCTTCAGCTTACATTCTGCCACAAAATAGTCTTTATTCGCGTGACTGCTCCTTGCATAATAAAGTGCCTGTTCCACATACTGTTCAATCTCCGTCAGTTCTTCCTCGATACTTCTCGTCACCTCACTGCGGTTGTTCTCGATAATCATCTTCGAAGTCGCGATCGGAAGCTTAATCTCATGGATCCACAGTTCAATATACTCCTTGTACTCTTCCTGGATCTGCTTGTAAACATTCACATTTTCCGCCATCGACTTCCCCACATCCTGCAGGATCTCCCGAAGCTGCTCCTCCTCCACACAGGATGTCTCGGGAAGCATCTCCATGATCAGATATTTTTCCCGAAGTTTCTCCATTTTCTCTGCAGTTTCCAGATAAAATTCCTTTTTGGAACGGAATTCCAGATATGTACCCAACAAAAATAAAAGCAGGATACTCACTCCCAGATACAGTCGTATCACCCAGTGCACCGGATAAATCAGAAGGAAAATCTCTCCGGTTGCCACCGCGAAGATCAAGAGCACAAGCGTCTTCCACCTATCTTTTAAATATCTTCCAAAGCTCATGTTATCGCCGCCTCCCGTTTTCTATATTTTCTTATACGGATAAAAGATATCCCTGCCCTCTCTTTGTCACAATGACATCCTTCATTCCGATTTCTTCCATCTTCTTGCGTATTCTCGTCATATTTACGGTCAGGGTATTGTCATCGATAAATGCCTCATTGTCCCACAGTTCATTCATGATATCTTCTCTGGACACGATACTGCCCTTGGACCGGATCAGACATTTCATGATCTTCAGTTCATTTGCAGTGAGCTCTACTGCCTTCCCATCTTTCTCCACCTGACTCTTCGACAGATTCAGTACAAAACTTCCACAGCTAATCCGATCCTGCATAGCCAGATTTCCGGTTCTTTTCAAGATACCCCTGATCTTCGCAAGAAGGATCTGCGTGTTAAATGGCTTCGTCACATAATGGTCCGCCCCATAATGCAGGGATAAAAGTTCATCCATCTCACTGTTTCGGCTGGTGATCATAATGACCGGAACATCCGACGCCTTCCTGACCTCTTTCAGCAGATACTCCCCGTCAACATTCGGAAGGTTGATATCCAGCAGGATCAGATTCGCATCCGCGCCGAGAATCTCCTCCAGCGTCCGTTCGAAATTCTCCAGTCCAAATGCCTCATACCCATTTCGCTGTAGGAATATCTCCAGCTCATGTCTTAATTTTTCATCATCTTCAACAATCAATATTTTCTGCATAACATCACTCCAATTTTGTCAGATTCAGATTCGCCCCGAACAGCATTTTGATAATCCATACAAAAAACAGAATCACAAGTATCGGGATAATGCAGGAAGTTACCAGCATGATCGCAAGCGATTCCAGGAACTGATTCAACATCTGCTCAGCCTGTTCGGTAATTCCGGACACCCCGTCTTTGATCTTCGAGAAAATCCCCGTTGAGCTTTCCTCTTCTTCCGCACTCTCCTCCAATTCTTCCGCCGTTTCTCTCGCCGAATCAATGGTCTCGTTGATGGAAGACTGGTATGTTGCTTCAATCAGATTTGACACCTTGACACTTGCAGGGATAATCAGAACGATCGCACACGCAAAAGCCAGCAGTTTATTTGCCATCCTCCTGCATGCCCTTCCTTTCACAAAAACGCTGGACGAATACAGCACACACGCGGCGGGAATCAAAACCACGAACGCCGCATATCCCGTAATAGTGACCAGATACTTTTCCAGATAAATCGCACAGAGAACGATGAGGAAATAGCCGCTGAGATCGGCAAGCTTCTCCGCGATCGGCGTCGCTGTATCGCCCGGAATCAGAGTAATCGCCGCCGAAGTTGCCGTTGAAGCCGCAGTGAGCTCCATGACCGTCGTTTTCTTCTCATCCAATGACCGGATCGTATTCGCATGTAACTCCGGGGAAGCTGCATATTTTGCTAACACAAAGATCGAAATGCAGGCGATTAAAAGCGGAATCACGAATTTTAAAATTTTTGTCGTCGTATTTTTCATTTCATTTGTTCCTTTCTGAGATGAATTTGTTCCTTGCCAATTTGATCTTGATAAAGATTTTGTCTTTGAATTTATTCTATAACAGAACTGTAGCCTGTGGCAACCGGTTCTTTGTGAACACTCTTATCTACTCATCCCGCCACCTATAGAGATAGGAGATTTCCTGCTATATCTTGTTAAAGATAATTAAGAATCAGAATAAAAAAACGTAAGGACTTCTTAAAATAGAAGTTCTTACGTCATCATAATAAGCAGATAACGGGAGTCGAACCCGCCTTTCCAGCTTGGGAAGCTGGCGTTCTACCGATGAACAATATCTGCATGCTATTAGTATAGCATTTTGAGGAAAAATTTCAAGCATTCTTTTAAAATGATTAGAAAATAATACATGTTGTCATAAAGCTCATACTTAACACCCTACCACACATCCGAGCCCATCATGAACCATATCGTCCCACTCAAACATTCCTTGCACAGTCCCTCATTTTTCTTTTCTCCTGTCGTAGCATATTATATTGTGAAATGCCATAGATTTGCGTTCATCTTCCGGCTCCTCTTCCTCAGCATTTTCCATATACCGCTTCCAGCAGGCCCGGCATACCATCGTTCCCTCCGGCACATACTCTCCACAACATACACAATAATCCAAACCATTCACCTCCGGTATAAAGTATATGCCGAATAGGATTATGAATATTCATATTCAAAGGATGCCCGTTCCGTCTCGAAAGCAAATACAGATTCCCCCTGAATGTGTAATCGGTAAAATGCACGACAAGATGCGCTTTCATGAATAGTCCGCACCATATTTCCCAGCTCCGGCGCTTTCAAAGGATAACCACCGGTTTCCAGAAGTCTTACTTCCAGCTCCATCCCTTTTTGTACAACCCGAAGTCTGCCATCTGTATTTTCAACCACTCTCGCACCCAGATACGTCGCAAATCGAAATTCTTTTCCACGCCACCAAACAATTCCTATAACACCAGTAAAAGAAATGCTTTTCCCTATGAAAGGAAATCCCAGTACCGGAATTTCCGCCACAGACAGCATCAACGAACCTCCCCGAAAGAAGCAATGGGTCCAGACATATTTCTTCGGAAATGAATAGCCGCGGTCTCCCTCCCAATACCCCAATGCATGGTCAAATTCATAGCTCTCACCATTCAGCATGATCCTTCCAAAAACCGAATGCTGCATACTCCAGACACTGTGGCGGCACTCCATAAACGGAACCAAAGAAAACGGCCCCATAATATCATATTTCAGCGGAGTCAAAGCACCATAACTCAGCCTGCCCTCCACAGCCAGTTCCTCAGTATGAATCGAGAGTTCCATACCATAAAGGCTAAAATGATTCCGACCAATATCAATGCACTTATTTTTTCTACTGAATTTCTCAGCGGGAAATGTCTCAATCCATACCTGACTGTCCGTTATAAGCTGAATAAAACACGTAACTTTTCCTCCACACTGGTGTAATGCCGGTATGACCGCTAACGTCTGATTGTCCGACTGACATTTCATATACCAACCATAAAAAGATCCCAGCATACTTCTGTCCGGTCACACCTGCCTGTTCTTCGGCTCCACAGCCTCCGACCTGATGTTATGCGTCTGGTTCTGGTTCTCCGGTTCCTTTTTGTGGGTTATACTGTTGAACTCGTTCAGGTTCTTTTGTCGGTTTTGTCTTTCCTTCTCTTTTTTATTTGTGTTCAAAATAATCACCTCAAAGGATAGTTTGAACATTTTTTTTAGAAATATACAAAAGGGGTGGCTGGGGGACGGGTTCATAGTCACTTAACAGCTACACATCCTTTCTTCCATTAACTTCTCAACAATCTTCTTCTCGTCATAATCGGCAGTATCTTCTATCACATATTCTCTTTATTTCAGGAAGTTCCCTCTCCAGCTGATCAGCTATTGTCTCCGGAGTGAGTCCCCTTTTCATCTTCCTGCATACTTGGCTTACTAAAAGAACCAGTTCACCCTTTCTTTCGCCTTTTTTCTCGCCTTCTAATTCTCCCTCTTCTCTCGCATAAGCCAGTTCTTCCCACTTCTGCATAAGCTTCACTCCTACCTTTTCCGATCCCTTAACTGTTCGGACTCTGTCATGAATCTTCTTTATTTTCTCACTCTTTACCTTTTCGGCTACTTCATCTGTCGTATGATTGATGTATTCCATCAATTCCAGAAATTCTTCTGTAAAGCCTTCCGGATTCTTTCCTTTCGTATTTATGAAAATGCGTCTCGCGCCATCATCCAGCCTCAGTTCCGGCACTTCCACGCACCTCTCTTCAAACGTATAGCGGTACAATTTATACCCGAATAGGTCAAACGGCGATATCAGTATTTAGGTATTCTTCTTCTGCATTTCCATCCGAAAAACATTCCCCGCCTCATCCGTAGCTATTACATCAAGGCGAATGGAGCGTAATTCCGGCGAAATGCGCAGTTCCTTCTCAGTCTCCGATTCTCCGACCAATATGATCTTGCCATTCAGAATAATATCCACAATCAGATTGAAAATATCTAATTCCTCTACGGTCTCATCAAACAAAAACCGGTCTGTCAAATTCATTGCGTCCAGTTTTGTCTTTACCTCTGCCGGTGCAGTAATATTTTGTCCTTGCATATGTTTTCCTCCTTCTGCAATTGTCTTACAGGAAAACATATCACTTCCGGAAATTGTCTCTTCTTCAATATGAGATCCTGCATATTAATTATGGTAGTTTCAAGCAGGATTTTAAGAAAAGAAGTAGACGGAACTGAGTCCATAGACAGCGGTAATACCGCAAAGATAATCCTTTATGAAATTCGCATGCTTTGTTATTATCTTAGCATAGACAATAACTGTTTTCAATTATCATTCTCTAAAAAACACAGGCTTAAATCATGCTGCGCTCATCCGTTGCATACTGTCTCACCCATTTTTCAACGCGGGCAGCACCAAGTGGTTTTGTGAGTTCCGTTCTCCGTTTTCCCGCAGTCCGGACATTGTATCAAATCTTTGCCTGATACAAATATGTATTTGCAAGCTCCACAAGTCAGGTGGCTCATGCGTATCCTTTGCTCCTATTGCAACTCGGAGTGTAGATATTATTTTTGTAATTTCAAATTTTCTGATTTTAGGTTCTGCCTGCAAAGAGCCTGTTTCCCGGAAACAAAAAAGCCGGAGCAGACACAGCAGCACAGAATAAATCCGTAACTACCATATCCGCCCCGGCACACACTCACCGCAGTGGTACTGCTCATCAGCAGATGATTATTGAATCCTTGGGGATAACATACGCTTCGTTGTTATCTCCGCCTGAAACTTTTGTTTGTGACCCTTTGCCCGTTCCCTCGCCTTAGCTACCAGCCTTGGAATATCTGTATAGGGAACATGAACCTCTTTCCCAGCAGATTTCAGAGTCAAAAGAATATCCCCTTCAATCAGCCTTGCCCTACAGATCAGCCGGTTGTCATCTGTGCGAATCTCCAGACTATTTGCATACACCATTGTACATCATCCTCCATTTCTGTTTTTCTTCCGCAGAAAACAGAAACCCCCCGATAAGTATTTTTGTTCCTACGAAAGTAAGTCCAATTATACTTACCAGGGGTGTTATAAGGGGTGATATGACCCGTAACATCCATATAAAAATGACATAACTTGTAATTTATATCATATTTTCGTTACACGCACATAATAAGAGTTACACAGCCATCAATCTGCCTTCCAGTTCCTGATATTCTTCTGCCAGCAGCCTGATCTTCGCAGACTCCAGATGTTCCTTTGCCATATCTGCGGCACCATATTTTCTCAGCGCAACGATCAGCCAGTAGATGATGGACGGATTATCCGGTTCTACCGAGATGGCCCTGGTTGCGTATTCGTGCATGACACCATAAGCCTGCTTTTCATACAGCAGCTCCATCAGCATTTCGATTGCCGCCAGATACATCAGGTGAAACTTGGAGATATACGCAATCTGCCAATGTTCTGCACTTCCCGTCAGAAACATCTTCCCACGGTACAATTTCACGATTTCTTTCAGCGTATCTATTTTCTCCTGCTTACCCTGCATCTTCTTCGCCATATGATAGCCTTGCTCAAACCTCTCAAAATCGGTTTCGATCTTCAGGTTGGTATTGATCCTGTACCCATTCGGCGTTGTAACAATCAGATCGGTATCGGAGATAAGCCGAAATGCAGACCGGAAGCGATACAGCAATGTGCGGATGTTCCCGGTAGGATTGTCATATTCCTTATCCGGCCAGAGTTGCTCGGAAAGCTCTCTGGCAGACACACCTCTGTTCCGGTTTATCATCAAAAGCAGAAGGACTTTGCAGCACAGCGGGGATTTAAACTCCGCTTCGGTCAGCTTACCTTTGGAAGTATATATCTCCAAACCGCCAAACAGGTTGATGATGACTTCGTTATCCGTCTGTATCATCTTCGGCGCAACGCTCATCTTCATCCGGTCTAACAGCTTCTGTTCATTGACCTCCGAAACCAACGCATACGAAAGTATCTGCAGCAATTCCGGACGGTGGAGATACCGCTTTGGATTGCGTACCATCAGGAAGCCTTTCTCCTTTTTATTGTAAGGCACTGCCAGAAGGGTTTCCGTATTGTGCTGGGAGAAAAGATTATATTCGCCGGGGTTCTCATTCCTGATATTCTCAGCACAATCAATGATGATCGGATGGTTATTTTCCAGCGCATCCATCCATCTTTCATATATCCCTACAACTCCGATTTCGTCAATTTTGGTTGCGCTCATACCGCCGGTTTTCCTGTCAAACCACCAGAACGGCATCCACAGCTTCAGCTTTACATCCACATCCAGCACTCCGCACCAGTCTGCGTCATAAAAATCACAGGCGGCAGCTAATGCACTCAGCCCGATCTCCTTCGGTTCTTTCATTCCATGCAATCTGTGTTCCAGATTTGTCAGGCATTCCAGAAATGCCTTTGCAAATATACTTGCCTCGTCCTCTGTCGCAACCTCCGTATTCTGTTCTTCCTGTACCACGGGGTGGGTCAGTTTTTCAACGGTGTTCTTCCATCTGTTAAATAGCGCCATTTCCGCCAATCCTCCTCGTTTGCTAATCTATATAAAAGACAGAGCCATCAAGTCCCCCTTGACAACTCTGTCTATCTCTTTCCAATCTGATACTTTCATCCTATGGCTGTCGGTATATTTTCCCGGCAATCCATAAATCCATGTTATGTATTGTTCGTCTCCGTAAGCTTCCTGCCCAAATTATCCCGGTAGGAAATCAATCTATCCAAAAAGCTAACGACCATATCCAGCATCTGCGGATCACACTGTGTCAATTTTGGGGCAATCTCTGTATTTATTTTGACTTCGGGGTTCGCATTCGGATTATCCATCACGAAGTAATCCATACTTTTCTCAAGTATAACACTGATCTTGAACAGCAACTCCAGAGAAATCCCGATTTTCCCATTTTCAATATTACAGATATGGGTTGGTGTGCAATCGCAAAGACCAGCCAGGTATTCCTGCGTTTGACGCTTTTCTTTCCTCGCCTTCTTGATCCGCTTTCCGATTAACGCTGTATCTAATGAGCATTGCTCAATTTCAGCCGTAGTCAGCATTGACACCCCACCTCCTATCCATTCCATTTGCATATTCATTATACTGAATTCCCTCTTTCTTTTGAATTATGTGATAACTCATATATTGATGTATGAAATCAGATTTTGTCGAAAAATTTGTGTTCAGACATAATTATTTATGTTTGACATCAGTTATTTGCCAGAGATCAAGAGAGAATCCGGTGGATCTCTGCAGCCGAAAAACCTCGAAGCAGATTGCGTTGCGGATAAAAAAACGCAAATCTGAACCGGGAAATCGAGTAGGAGGAATTTCTCCTAGATGAGAAATTCCGACCTCTCACACCACCGTGCGTACCGTTCGGTACACGGCGGTTCAATCAACTTAACAAGTAACACACCTTTCGGTGTAGTAATCTAACATTGAGATAAGTCCGAATTGCTTTAGTCTTTTCGGGCTTATTGCTCTTTGTATGTCTGTTTTAGAGCACACTCTTGCTATCGCTTTACCATTATAGGCAGTTCTATATGCTGCCCATTTAGGTATACCAAGTTTAACAAGGTTCTTTGCTCTATTCTGTGGAGTTTTCCAGTGTTTCCATATACACATGCGCAGACGATATCTGATGTTTCGGTCAAGTTCAGCGCAGAGCGATTTCATACGACCTATCTCAAAGTAGTTAATCCATCCTCTGATAAGCTGATTAAGTTTATCCACTTTGTAACTGTTGCTAACGCCCCAACTACGGCGGGTGAGTTCTTTCATTCTCTTCTTGAACTTCGCAACTGATTTTGCATGTGGCTTTGCCTTGTATTGCTGTGCGGTTTTGTCGTAGTAGAAGCCAAATCCAAGATATTTGAGTCCTTGTGGTTTATCTACTTTACTTTTGGTTACATTGACCTTGAGACCTAGTTTCTCTTCAATAAATCAATACTTCATCTGTTTCTGTCGGTTTAGGATCCTCATATATTTGTTTGATCTTTTTCAAATCACTTTCTATTCGTATAGCCCTTTCATATTCACTGTTCAGCATAATATAGGCCTTCTGGGCATGTTCAACCGTAATTCTGTTTTTTCTTTGCACCAATGCCTCAAATGCAGACTCACGAATCATCTGAAACAGATCTCTCAGTGCTCCTCCGGATTTCTCGATCATAAATGTCAGTGCATCTTCTTCAATTAGATCTAATTCCATTCTTTTTTTCACGATCTCTACAATCGTATTGATTCCTTCTTGATAGATTTGTTTATCCGGTCCCATGATTTTAATCATACTCAATAGCTGATAATTGTCAAAATCGTATTTTATCAAACTAAATTGTCTGTCATAAAGCAAAAAAATCGGGAAGGTTAATATCATGTTAACCTTTAACGAACAAACATAGAATCTTCATATATGGGTTATTGCTATAGCACAGATTTAATTTGATTTTCTCAATTGCATTTGTTCCTCTCGCCTCATAGGTATCCACATACAATTCATCAAACGTATTCTTTCCTAAAGGAAGAGGATTAAATACATTTATAATATCTTCCAATCTTTTCGCTTTTGCCATAAGAACAACCTCCAGCAATTTGCTACTGCACCTCATCTTAACTCCTTAAGTCATATCACAATCTCCCTGCTTCATCAAGTTAGGAAACCCTATAATCTAAGTATATGAAGCGTTTCTATCCTTTATTCATTGGAAATGACTGGGGGAAGAGGGAGAGACAGAGGGACAGGTTGCGGGTCTAACAACTGAGTGACCGAAACATAGACCCCCTGACTCATAAAAACCCCCCCCAATAAAAACCCCACCCCCCCCCAACGCTTATTAAAATT